>JBBRVT010000374.1:0-4658 GCA_038246615.1 Burkholderiales bacterium | reverse complement strand
CCGAACGGCGACATGGAGGGCGCCGCCTGCTGGCGCGCCGACGGCACGCCCATCGGCGTGGGCGGTGGCCTGGCCCGCGCTGGCGTGCGCTTCCTGCCGGAGGCGCGGCGCGCCTGACCTGCGGCACCGGCGTGCCGGTGCGGCGGCAGCGTCAGCGGACGGTGTCGACGCCGCCCTTGTCGGGGCCGGTCTTCCTGCTGTCTGCAGCAGCGCCGCCGGGCTGTGCAGTGCCTGCTGCGCTGGCGCGAAGCGCCCGGTCGTGTGGTGTGTACCAGGCCCAGGTGGTGCAGGGTGCTGGCCTCGATCGCGCGTGAGCCGATCTCATGCGCGATGGTGCGTGCCGAGATGGTGCTCTGCAGCGCGCCGTCCGTCTGCCCCAGCGCATGCGCAACCAGCCCCCGGTTCTAAAGCAGGATGGCCTGGCGACGGCGAAAGCGGCTGCTGCGCGGCAGCGCCTGGGCCCGCGCCGACAGCGCCCGGGCTTGCGCGCACTGGCCCGGATCGCGGTGGCCTGGGCACGGTTGACCGAGGCCAGACTGTGCTGCGTCGGCTCGTCCAGCCCGGCGAAGATGCGGGCGGCCTGCTCGGCATGCAGGCCGGCCTGGCAGCCCGCCCGGCTGCTGCGGGTGCCGCAGCGCTGGGGGCTGGGCTTCCACCTGACCCTGTTCGACCTGCCGGGCATGCGCAGCCTTGGCACCGCCGAATGGGCCGGCGTGTTCAAGTCCTGCGGTTGAATCTACCGCACCGAGGGCATTGGCGGCGTGCTGATGACGCTGCGGCTGCCCTTCCTCGCCATGCCGGTGATCGCGACCTGGATGGACCTCGAGCTGGCCTGGCGGTTTGTCGCAGCCGGGACAAAGGCGCTGCCGGCACGGTGCCACGATGCCGGTCCAACTGCATTGCCGAGAGCCACACCGATGTCCCTGCCCGATGGCCTGATCGTCGTCGCCAAGCGTGAATGCCCCACCTGTACCCTGGTGGAGCCGTTGCTGGCATCTCTGGCTGCAGGCGGCGCTGTGCTCACAGTGCTGGTGCAGGACGACCCTGTCTATGCCGCCGGCCTGCCTGGCGCGGTGTTCGACAGCACGCTGGAACAGAGCTTCCGCCTGGGCATCGAGTTCGTGCCCACGCTGATCCGCATGCAGGGCGGCCGCGAGGTGGCGCGCACCCATGGCTGGCACCGCGGCGACTGGCAGCAGATCAGCGGCCAGCCCGACCTGGGCGCGGCCTTGCCCGAGCTGCGCCCGGGCTGCGCCAGCAAGACGCTGGACCCGGGCATTGCCGACGACCTGCAGCTGCGCTTCGGCCAGAGCAGCCTGCAAGCCCGTGCGGTGGCGCTGGGCGACGCCGAAGACCCGATGGAGGCCTGCTTCGACCGCGGCTGGACCGACGGCCTGCCGGTGGTGCCGCCCACGCCGGCACGGGTGCTGCGCATGCTGGCCGGCACCAAGCGCCGGCCCGACGAGGTGCTGGGCCTGATCCCACCCGACCTGGCGCCCTGCACCGTCGAGAAGGTCGCCATCAACGCCGTACTGGCGGGCTGCAAGCCCGAGTACATGCCGCTCGTGCTGGCGGCGGTGGAAGCAGCGCTGGTCGATGAATTCGGCATGCACGGCATCCTGTGCACCACCATGTTCTGCGGCCCGATGGTGATCGTGAACGGGCCGATGGGCCGCGCGGTGGGCGTCAACTCGGGTGTCAATGCGCTGGGCCAGGGCCACCGCGCCAACGCCAGCATCGGCCGGGCGCTGCAGCTGGTCATCCGCAATGTGGGCGGTGGCCGGCCGGGTGAGGTCGACCGCGCCGCGCTGGGCACACCCGGCAAATACACCTTCTGCTTTGCCGAGGCCGAGGATTCCGCCTGGGAGCCGCTGCATGTGCAGCGCGGCTTTGCGCGTGAGGCGTCCACCGTCACGCTGTTCGCAGGTGAAGGCGTGCAGGGCGTGGTCGACCAGAAGAGCCGCACGCCGGAATCGCTGGCCAAGAGTTTTGCCGCCTGCCTGCGGGTGGTCGACCACCCCAAGCTGGCCATGGCGGGTGATGCGGTGCTGGTGGTCTCGCCCGACCACTGCCGGGTCTTCCTGGAGGCCGGCTGGTCGAAGGCGCGGCTGCTCGAAGAACTCACCACCCTGCTCACCGTGCCGGGCGACCAGCTGGTGGCCGGCGTCGATGGCATCGCCGAAGGCATCCCCGCCGCGATGGCCGGCAAGCTGGTCCCCAAGTTCCGCCCCGGCGGCCTGCTGATCGTGCGGGCCGGCGGTGGCGCCGGCCTGTTTTCAGCCATCATTGCCGGCTGGGCTGCCTCTGGCCCGATCGGCTCCATTCCCGTCTCACAGGAGATCACCGCATGACAAGCCTGGTGTTGCTCGACCCCACCTCGGAGCGGTCGCCCGTCGCCCGGGCCCTGACAGCGCGGCCTGCCGCGCTGGCGGGCCTGGCGGTCGCGCTGCTCGACATTTCCAAGCCGCGCGGCAATGTGTTCCTCGATCGGCTGGCCGAACTGCTGGCCGCGCAGGGTGTGCGCATCAACCGCTACAAGAAGCCCACCTTCACCCGGCCTGCGCCCACCGCCCTGCGCCAGCAGATTGCGGCCGAGAACCAACTCGTCATCGAAGGCCTGGCCGACTGAGGGTCTTGCACGTCGTGCTGTATGCATGACATTGCAGACCTGGAGTCGCGCGGCCTTCCGGGGGTGGGTGTTGCGTCCAGTGAATTCGTGCAGGCGGCGGCCGCGCAGTCGGTGTCGCTCGGGTTCGATGCAGCCATGGTGTTCGTGGCGCATCCGATCCAGGACCGCAGCGACGACGAGATGCGGGCGCTGGCCGACGCCGCGCTGCCGGGCATCGTGGCCCGGCTGGTGTCGGGGCAGGGCGCCAAGGTCTAACCGCGCCAACGCGCCGGCGGTGCCACGGTGATCGTGGCCACCGCCGGCCATGTCGACCATGGCAAGACCAGCCTGGTGCGTGCACTCACCGGGGTCGATACCGACCGCCTGGCCGAGGAGCAGGCGCGCGGCATGACGATCGACCTGGGCTTTGCGCATGCCGCGCTGGCGCCGGGCCTGGCGGTGGGTTTCATCGACGTGCCGGGGCATGAGCGCTTCGTGCGCAACATGCTGGCCGGCGTGGCCGCCATCGACCTGGCACTGCTGGTGGTGGCTGCCGACGATGGGCCGATGCCACAGACCCGCGAGCACCTGGCCATCCTGCAACTGCTGGCGGTGCCGCACCTGCTGGTGGTGTTGAGCAAGGCCGACCGGGTGGACGCGGCGCGGCTGGCGCAGGCAGGTGAGGAACTGCACATGCTGCTGGCCGGCGGGCCGTTTGCTGCGGCAACCGTGCTGCCGGTGGCCACACCCACCGGCAGCGGCCTGCCTGCCGTGCGTCAGCACCTGGTGGCTGCGGCGCAGGCGCTGCAGGCGCGGCCGGTGGCTGGCCACTTCCGGTTGGCGGTGGACCGCAGCTTCCTGGTGGCCGGTGCCGGCCGCGTGGTGACCGGTGCCGTGCTGTCCGGCCGGGTGGCGGTGGGCGACATGCTGCGGCTGCAAACCCCGCAGATGCAGCAGGGCGCCTCGCTGCGGGTGCGCGGCCTGCAGGTGCAGGGCCTGCAGGCCGATGCAGCCCAGGCCGGTCAGCGCTGCGCCTTGAACCTGGCGGGTGCAGAACTGAAGCGCGGCGAGGCCGGCCGCGGCGACTGGCTGCTGGCCGAGGCCGCGCCGCCGCTCACCGACCGGCTGGATGTGCAGTTGCAATGGCTGCCAGGCAATGGCCAGCCACCCGGGCCGCGCGCCATGCTGCAGTTGCACCTGGGCGCGGCTGCGGTGCCGGCGCGGGTTTCAGCGCTGGGTGATGCGGCGCTGGGCGATGCGGCGCTGGGCGATGCAGCGCTGGGTGATGCGGCGCTGGGCGATGCAGCGCTTGACCGGTCGGCCACGGCGCCAGGCCGTGCCGGGCTGGCGCGGCTGCGGCTGGCGCGGCCCGTGGCTGCTGCCTGGGGCGACCGCTTCATCCTGCGTGATGCGGCTGCCAACCGTACCCTGGCCGGTGGCTGGGTGGTCGACCCGTTCGGCCCCGAGCGTGGCAGCAGCCAGCCGTTGCGGCTGGCCCAGCTGGCGGCGCTGGCCCGGCCCGACCCCGCCCAGGCGCTGGCCGCCTGGGTGGATGCGGCGCCGCTGGCGGCCGACCTGGGCCATTTCGCGGCGGCCCGCAATCTGCGCGACGACGAGGCCGCAGTGCTGCACAAAGACCTGGCGTTGCAGGTGATCGCCAGTGCCGCCGGGCCGTTGGGCCTGCGCGCCGATGCCTGGGCCGGCTGGCAGCAGCGCCTTCTGCAGGCGGTGGATGCCTGGCATGCCGCGCAGCCCGACAGCGTGGGGCCGGACGACGCCGCGTTGCGCCAGGCGCTGGGGCTGGGCGGCACGGTGGCGGCCCAGGCCGTGCTGCGCGCCGCCATTGTCACGGCGGTGGCCGGCGGCGCGCTGCAGCGCCTGGGCCTGCGCTGCTGCCGCCCGGGCCACCAGCCGGTGCTGGCAGCGGCCGACGCAGCCTTGCTGGCGCAGTGCGGCGCGCTGCTGCAGCCCGCCGGCCTGCGCCCGCCCATCGTCGGCGACCTGGCCAGCGCACTGGGCCTGCCACTGCCGGAGTTGCTGCCGTTCCTGG
>JBBRVT010000373.1:0-4658 GCA_038246615.1 Burkholderiales bacterium | reverse complement strand
GAACCAGGTCGCCATCCTGCAAGCGGGCCAGCGGTCCACCGGCCAGCGCCGCGGGGCTGGCATGGATGGCCGCAGGCACCTTGCCGGACGCCCCGCTCATGCGCCCGTCGGTCACCAGCGCCACGCGGAAGCCCTTGCCCTGCAGCACCGCCAGCGGCGGCGTGAGCTTGTGCAGCTCGGGCATGCCGTTGGCCTGCGGGCCCTGGAAGCGCACCACCACCACCACGTCGCGGTCCAGCTCGCCGGCCTGGAAGGCCTGGTGCAGCGCCTCCTGGCTGTGGAACACCCGCGCCGGGGCCTCGACCACATGGCGGTCGTCTGGCACGGCCGAGATCTTGATCACCGCACGGCCCAGGTTGCCCTGCAGCAGCTTGATCCCGCCGCTGGGCGAGAACGGTGCCGATGCCGGCCGCACGATGCTGGTGTCGCTGCTGTCAGCGGCCACCGGCGCCCAGGCCAGCCCGGCGGCGCCGTCGGCGCCTGTGGCCGCTGCCGTGGCCAGCCGCGGCACGCTGCCGTAGGCCGCGATGCCGGCCGGCGCCACCGTTGCCACGTCGCCATGCAGGCAACCGGCCGCCAGCAGTTCACGCAACACCCAGCCGGGCCCACCGGCAGCCTGGAACTGGTTCACGTCGGCATCGCCGTTGGGGTACACCCGGGCCAGCAGCGGCACCTCGGCGGACAGGTCGGCGAAGTCGGTCCAGTCGATGGTGATGCCGGCCGCCCGCGCCACCGCCACCCAGTGGATCAGGTGGTTGGTGGACCCGCCGGTGGCCAGCAGCGCGGCCATGGCATTGACGATCACCCGCTCATCGACCAGCTGGCCGATCGGCGTGTAGCGCGCGCGGCGGATGATGCCCAGCAGCGTACCCACGGCCTCGCGGGTCAGCGCCTCGCGCAGGCCGTCGTGCGGGTGCACGAAGGCCGCGCCGGGCACGTGCAGGCCCATGGCCTCCAGCAGCATCTGGTTGCTGTTGGCGGTGCCGTAGAAGGTGCAGGTGCCGGCGCCGTGGTAGGCGGCCTGCTCGGCCTGCATCAGCGTGTCGCGCCCCACCAGGCCCTGGGCAAACTGCTCGCGCACCTTCGACTTGTCGCCGTTGGACAGCCCGGTGGACATCGGCCCGGCCGGCACGAACACGCACGGCAGATGGCCGAAGTGCAGTGCGCCGATCAGCAGCCCGGGCACGATCTTGTCGCACACGCCCAGCAGCAGTGCGCCGTCGAATACATCGTGGGTGAGCGCCACTGCGGTGCCCATGGCGATGGTGTCGCGCGAGAACAGCGACAACTCCATGCCCGGCAGGCCCTGGGTGACGCCGTCGCACATGGCCGGCACGCCACCGGCCACCTGCACCGTGGCGCCCCGGCGCAAGGCCTCGTTGCGGATCAGCGCCGGATAGCCCTCGTAGGGCTGGTGGGCCGACAGCATGTCGTTGTAGGCCGTCACCACCGCCAGGTGCGGGGCGCGCTCGGCCACCACCCGCAGGCGCTGGTCTCCCGGCATCGCGGCAAACGCATGCGCCACGTTGGCGCAGCCCATGCGCTGGGCGCCGGGCGGCCGGTCGGCCAGCCGCTGCAGGCGGGCCAGGTAAGCCTGGCGCTGCGGTGCGCTGCGCGCGCGGATGCGTTCGGTCAGGGCGGCGATGCGAGGTTTCATGGCGGTGGCCTGGTAACTGGTATCTTAATTTTGAAGTAACCTGGTTACACAGTCAAGCCGTGGCACCCAGATGCTGCAGCAACAACCGGGCTGTGGTTTCTGGCAAGCTGCCGTTGATGCTTTCCCTGGCCGTGCGCGACACCGCTGCCCTGCTCGCGCAGGTGCGCCTGCAGTGGGGTGGGCAGTCCGACCTGTGGGTGTTCGGCTATGCCTCGCTGATCTGGCGCCCGGAATTCGACGCCGCAGAACACCGCCCCGCACTGGTGCGGGGCTGGCACCGGGCGTTGCGCATGCGCTCGCGGGTGAACCGCGGCACCCCCGAGCAGCCAGGCCTGGTCTATGCGCTGCTGTCGGGGGGCATGTGCCGGGGCATGGTCTACCGCATCCCCCGAGAGCTTGGCCGCGACGAACTGGACCGCCTTTGGCAGCGTGAGATGCCCACTGGCGTGTACGACCCGCGCTGGCTGCGCTGCCAGACAGCCGGCGGCGAAGTGATGGCGCTGGCCTTCACCCTCAGCAGGCGCAGCCCCAACTACACCGGCCGCATCGCCGACGACGACATGCTGCGCATCCTGCAGCAGGCGCAGGGCCGCTATGGCAGCACCCTCGACTACCTGGTGCGCACCGCCGAGACATTGCGCCAGCACCGCATGTGCGACCGCGAGAGCGACCGCCTGCTGGCGCTGGTGCGCCGCGCCGGGCTGGCCTGAGCGGGTTGCCGGTCAGCGTCAGCGTGCCGTCGGCCGCAAGGCTGCGGTGCCGGGGCCTGCGCCGGCATCGGCCTTGCGCGCGCGGATGGCCGCCAGATCGTCCAGCGTGTCCACGTCGAGCAGCACGCCGGCATCGTCCAGCTCCATGCCGAACGACGGATAGCGCGCCATCAGGCGACGCGCGCCTTCGTCGCCGGTCAGCTGCACCAGTTCAGAGAACAGTTCGGCGCCGAAACCCACGGGGTGCCCGCGCCGGCCGCGGTGCTGGGCAAACACCACCGCATACTGGGCCAGGCCCTGCGCCACCCGCTGGATGCTGGCGGGCTGCACCAGCGGCATGTCACCCGGCAGCACCAGCCAGCCACCGCCGTGGGGGCGCGCCGCCACGCCGGCGGCAATGGAAAAACCCATGCCCAAAGGTCCGCCTCCCGGGCTGCCCACTTCAGGCAGCACCACCACATCGCGCCGGGCCACCCAACGCGTGGCTTCAGCGGCCAGCGGTTCGGTCGTGACCACCACCACGGGCAGGCGGCTCTCGATCGCATGGCCGATGGTCTGCCCCAGCACGCTGACCTCGCCCAGAGCCTGCACCAGCTTGTGGTTCGGGCCAGCGAAGCGGCTGCCGCTGCCAGCTGCCAGGACGATGAGGACGGGTTGGGGTTTCATGGCGCGTGGGGTGGGTGTCCTGTTGCTGGCTCCCGGACACCTCTTGGGCATCAAGCATGGGGGCCGCCCACCGCAATCGACAGTCGGAGGTGTACCTAAGGCCAATCACTTAGGGTGCAACCACCATGCCATTGGCGGTTGACAGCCGGCTTGAATCCGGCCTCGGGCAGCGCGGCAGGCGCAGCGGCATACTCGGCGCATGGACCATCGCCTCGCCGACTTGCGCATCGCCGACCTGCGCAAAAGTTACGAACGGGCCGAACTCGACGAGCACGCGGCTGCGGCGGTGCCGCTGAGGCAGTTCGAGCTCTGGCTGCAACAGGCCATCGACGGGCAACTGCCCGAGCCCAACGCGATGACCCTGGCCACCGTGGGCGCCGACGGCCGGCCGTCCACCCGGGTGGTGCTGATCAAGGGCGTCGATGGGCGCGGCCTGGCCTGGTACACCAATTTCACCAGCCGAAAGGGGCAGGAACTGGACGGCAACCCGATGGCGGCGCTGCAGTTCCACTGGGTGGAACTGGAGCGGGTGGTGCGCATCGAGGGCCGGGTGGAACGGGTGGGCGATGCCGAGGCCGACGCCTATTTCGCATCGCGCCCGCTCGACTCGCGCATCGGCGCCTGGGCGTCGCCGCAGAGCCAGGTGATCAGCGGCCGCAGCGTGCTGGTGGCCCAGGCTGCCCGCTACGCCGCGCAGTTCGCGCTGTCACCTCCACGCCCGCCGCACTGGGGTGGCTTTCGCCTGGTGCCAGACCGCTGGGAGTTCTGGCAAGGCCGCAAGAGCCGCCTGCATGACCGCCTGCGCTACCGGCTCGACGGCGATGCCTGGGTGCGCGAACGCCTGGCGCCCTGAAGCCCGCGCCGCCTGCGCGCGGTCAGCCCCGGCGCACCCGGGCAGCGAAGGTCTTGCGAAACTTCTCCACCTTGGGCGCCACCACGTAGGCGCAATAGCCCTGGCCGGGGTGGTTGGCGAAGTAGTGCTGGTGGTAGTCCTCGGCGGGCCAGTGGTTGTTCTCGGCCGCCAGTTCGGTCACCAGGCGGCCGCCCACGCGGGCATCCGCCTCGGCCATCACCGCCCGCGCCACCTCGGCCTGCCCGGGCTGGTGCCAGTAGATACCTGAGCGGTACTGCGTGCCGACATCGTTGCCCTGGCGGTTCAGCGTGGTCGGGTCGTGCACGACGAAGAAGATCTCCAGGATCTCGCGCAGGCTGATCTGCGACGGGTCGAAGCGCACCCGCACCACCTCGTTGTGCCCGGTGTCACCGTCGCAGACCTGGGCGTAGGTGGGTTGCCTGACATGGCCGTTGCAGTAGCCCGACTGCACCGACAGCACGCCCTGCACCTGCTCGTAGACGGCCTCGGTGCACCAGAAGCAACCGCCGCCGAGGGTGATGAGTTCTTCATTCATGCCTGCTCTCCATGCTCGAACAACCGGCATTGTGGGCGTTCCGGACCTGCGCTGGCAGCCCGGGGCTTTCAGTGACCGGCGCATGCAGAATCGTGCCATGCGCTTTGATGCACGCCGCCCTTGAACGATCTCTTCTCCACCTTCGGCCTGCTGGAGTGGAAGCCATGGGTGGCGGCGTTGCTGCTGCCACCGGTGCCCCTGCTGGGCTTGCTGCTG
>JBBRVT010000372.1:0-4683 GCA_038246615.1 Burkholderiales bacterium | reverse complement strand
CCAGTGTGCAGCGCTGGGCGGCTGCATGGTCTTGGACAGATCGGTGTAGTACGGGTCGTATGGCGCGACCCAGGGCGCGAACAGCGCGGCCAGCACGATGGCCGCCAGCAGCAGCGCCGACACCAGCGCCACACGGTCGCGTGCCAGCCGTGCCACCAGGCCGGCGCGGCGCATCGACGATGCTGCGTCGGCCGGCGCGGCCATTGCTGCGGTGGCCGCCGCGGGGGTTGTCGTGGCCTGCTTGGCGGCCGCCAGCGCTCGGGTGGTGGTGTTCATGCGGTGTTCAAGCGGTGTTCAAGCGGTGTTCATGCATGTTGCACCCGGGGGTCGAGCACCACGTACATCACGTCGACCAGCAGGTTGATCAACAGGAAGGCCAGCGCCAGGATCATGATGGCGCCCTGCGCAGTGGGGAAGTCGCTGCTGACGATGGCGCCCACCGCCAGGCGGCCCACGCCGGGCCAGCTGAACATGGTTTCGGTGACCACCGCACCACCCAGCAGGAAAGCCGCCTGCAAGCCCACCAGCGTGACCACCGGGATCAGCGCGTTGCGCAGCGCGTGGTGCACCACCACCACCCGTTCACGCAGGCCCTTGGCGCGGGCGGTGCGCACGAAGTCGGCGCCCAGCACCTCCAGCACCGCCGTGCGGGTGATGCGCGCGATAGGCCCGATCAGCACGCTGCCCAGGGTCAACGACGGCAGGATCAGGCTGGGCAGCCCGCCGTCCCACACCGGGCCGGTGCGGCCTGTGAAGGGCAGCAGGTTCCAGTGGTAGCCGACGTACTGCATCAGGATCAGCCCGACGAAGAACACCGGCATCGACACCCCGGCCACCGACAGTGCGACGATGGCGCGGTCGATCAGCGTGCCGCGCCGCACCGCCGCCAGCGTGCCCAGCAACAGGCCCAGCGGCACGGCCAGCACCATCGCGCCGATCATCAATTCGGCGGTGGGGCCCACGGTGGCCTGCAGCTCTTCCATCACCGATTTGTTGCTGATGATGGAGCGGCCCAGGTCGCCCTGTGCCACCCGCAGGATGTACTCGAAGAACTGCACCAGCAGCGGCCGGTCCAGGCCCAGGTCGGCGCGGATGCCGGCCACGACATCGGGGCTGGCGTCGGCGCCGGCGATGATCAGCGCCGGGTCGGTCGGCACCACCTGCAACAGGACGAAGCACAGGAACAGCACCCCGACCAAGGCAGGCAATGAGACCAGCAACCTTCTCGCGATCATGGGACCCATGCAGCACACTCCGGCAGGTGGATGCTTCTTGAAAATCCAGCGTAAGCGCGGCGGCAGGCACGCGTCAACCGCGTTATCCCGCCATCGGCAGGCCCCGGCGCCCGCAAGCCGCCGCCAAAGTCACCCAAGCGACAAGCTGGCACTGCTAGCGGCCAATCGACGCGTCCGCCCGCCGCCATCGGCGCGGCCGGCGTGTCTTGCAGCCCCTTAGACTGCGCAGCCCATGCCTCCCACCCATGCGCCGCGCATCGGCATCTTCGACTCCGGCATCGGCGGCCTGTCGGTGTTGCGTGCGCTGCAGCGCAGGCTGCCGGACGCGGCGCTGACCTACATCGCCGACAGCCGCCACACCCCCTGGGGCGACCGGCCGGCGGCCTGGGTCAGCGCCCGCTGCCTGCAGCTGGCCGGCTGGCTGATCGACGATGGCGCCGACCTGGTGCTGGTGGCCTGCAACACCGGCACCACGCAGGCCATCGCGGCGCTGCGCGCACGCTGGCCGGGGCGGCTGTTCGTCGGCGTGGAGCCGGGCATCAAGCCGGCGGCGGCGGCCAGCCGCAACCACCGGGTGGCCGTGCTGGCCACCAGCGGCACGCTGCGCAGCGCGCGGCTGCGGCAGCTGGTGGCTGCGCACGCCAGCGGAACCCAACTGCTGCAGCTGCCCTGCCCTGGCCTGGCCGAGGCCATCGAGGCGGCTGACACCGATCCGCTGGCGCTGCAGCGCCAGCTCGCGGGCATTGCCCAGGCGGTGCGCGATGCCGGTGCCGACACCGTGGCGCTGGGCTGCACCCACTATCCGCTGGTGGCCGATTTGCTGCAGCAGCAGCTGGGTGCGGGCGTCGTCCTGGTGGACACCGCCGATGCGGTGGCCTGTCGCGTGGCCAGCCTGCTGGACGCGACCGATCCGGCCATGGCGCCCGATGCCGCGCCGCAGGCGGCGACGATGCGGCTGTTCAGCACCGCCGACCCGGCCGGCCTGCAGCGGGCCGCGCGGCGCTGGCTGGGCGGCACGGCCTCGGCGCGGCCGCTGGTACTGGCAGACCTGTTGGCTGACCTGCAGGCTGACCTGCCGGCTGACCTAGACTGCGCGCAGGCAGCATCCACGCGCGGGTGACGGAACAGGTAGACGTAGCGGGCTTAAAACCCGCAGCCGCAAGGCGTACGGGTTCGATTCCCGTCCCGCGCACCAAACCAGCCGCCGCTGGACCGCCCGGCCGCGCAGCTGTCCGCCACACGACAGACCGGCGCCGCCAGGGCTTCCAGCATCGCGGCCTCACACCGCAGGCCCTGCCGATGCCCGACTTCCTCAGCCCCGAGCTGCAAGCCCTGCGCGCACAGGTGGCCGACCTCGCCACCGGGCGCCTGCAGCCGCTGCGGGATGACGCGGCGCTTGCAGACGACCTGCGCTTCGCCCAGGTGCGCGACGCCTCCAAGTCCGCAGGCCTCTATGGCTTGACGCAGGACCGCAGCACCCCCGCGCTGACCTTGCTGGTGGTGCGCGAGACCCTGGCCCAGCATGGCGTGGGCCACCTATCCGGCCTGTTCGGCGCCGGCGCCGGCGTGCTGGCCGGCGCGGCCGAGCCGCTGCGCAGCAGCCACCTGCTGCCGCTGATGGCCGGCGACAAGCGCGGTGCCTTCGCCTTCACCGAGCCTGCCGGCGCGCAACGCCCTACCTGGGCCGCAGTGGATGGCGACACCTTGTTGGTGACCGGCCAGAAGTCCTATGTGACCGGCGGCGCCGACGCCCATTTTCTGACCACCCTGGTCGAGGTGGACGGCCAGGGCCCGAGCATGGTGGTGATCGACACCGGCGCACCCGGCGTCACGCTCACCCACCGCTTCAGCTCGCTGGACGGCAGCCACCACGCGGCCTTCGCCTTCGACGCGGTGCGGCTGCCGCGCCACCATGCCATCGGCGCGCCGGGCGACGGCCGCGGCCGGGCGCTGGCCAGCATCAGCGCGGTGCGGCGCGCCATCGCTGCCGACTGCGTCGGCACCATGGCCTGGGTGATCGACCTGGTGGCGCAAGACCTGCTGCGCCCGCGCCGTGGCGGTGCGCGGGCCGCCAGCGAGCGGATGCGCCTGCGCTATGGCGATCTGCGCATCCAGACCTATGGCGTGCGCGCTGCGGTCTACCGCACCGCCCGGCTGGTGGACGCGGGCGACGATGCGGTCAACGAGAGCATCGCCGCCAAGGTGCTGGCCAGCGAGGCCGCCAACCAGCTGGTGGACGCGGCGGTGCAGCTGGTGGGTGGCGAGGCGCTGGTGGTCGGCCATCCGCTGGAGTCCACGCTGCGCCGCCTGCGCGCGCTGCGTCTGGCCGAGGGCGAGACCGACACGCTGCGGGTGAACCTGGCGCGTGGCCACCTCGACCTGGGCCTGGGCCGGCTCTGACCGCGTTACCCCATCCACAAGGAGACACCATGGCACCCGTTCCCCCGCGCAGCACCATCGCCGTCACCGGCGCCGCCGGCTTTGTCGGCGGCTGGGTGGTACGCCAGTTGCTGGACCGCGGCCACCGCGTGCGGGCCTGCGTGCGCGACGTGGCCGATGCCAGCCGCACCGGCTTTCTGCAGGCCATGCCGGGCCATGCGTCCGGCCGGCTCACGTTGCACAGCGCCGATCTCGACCAGCCCGGCTGCTTCGACGCCGTCTTCCGCGGCTGCGACGGCGTGGCGCATCTGTCGCATGTGCCCGACTACACCGACCAGGCCCGCATCGCCGCCACTTGCGCGCACATCATCGCCAGCATCAACTCGTCTGGCACGGTGCGGCGGGTGGTGGTCACCTCCAGCATTGCAGCAGTGATCTCCGAGATGGACCTGCAGGAACTGGTGCGCCGCCCGGTGGTCGACGAAGACCGCTACCCGGACCTGGACAACCCGAAGCGCACGCCCGCGCGCGGCCAGGGCTATTCCATGGGCAAGCTGCTGGCCGAGCAGGCCTTTGCCGATGCGGCGCGCCAGCACGGCGGCTGGGACGCCATCACCTGCTGCCCGGGTGACAACGTGGGGCCGATCCAGTCGGCGCACCAGCAGGCCATGGGGCCGTGGCAGAAGCTGATCGCCGGCATGTTGCGTGGTGACTGCCCGCAGACACCGGTCTACCGCCCGTGGATGACGGTGGACGTGCGCGACGATGCCGCCTGCCACATCGCCTTGCTTGAAAGCGCGCAGGTACGCAACGGCGAGCGCTACATCGCCTGGTCCACCGACACCCGGCCGGTAGAGCAGATCAATGCTGACATCGACCGCCTGCTGCCCGCGCTGCAGCACGCGGCTGGCGCTGTGGTGGACGACCAGCCCGAGCGGATCCAATCGCGTGAGGCCGAGATGCGCGGCATCTGGGCCGGCTGCCAGTTGCGCAACGACCGCATCCGTGCGGTCAGTGGCATCCAGTTCCGCCCGCTCGATGAATCCCTGCGCGACTGCGTGGAATCGCT
>JBBRVT010000371.1:0-4713 GCA_038246615.1 Burkholderiales bacterium | reverse complement strand
GGCAGACCCCGCAGCCGCCGCCGCAGCTGAATCGAAACGGGCCGCATGAGCCGCGACCTGCCGCAGCCCGACTTCCTGCGCCCGGTGCCCCGCCCGGGCCGGCTGGGCTGGGCCTGGTGCGGCACCGGCCTGCTGGTGCTGATGGTCAGCGTGGTGGACGGCCACGCCGCGTGGCATGACCGGCAGGACCGGCAGCAGGCGCTGGCGCTCGGGGCCCGGGTGGCCCTGCCGCCAGCCACCGCCACGGTGGCTGCGGCCACCTCGGCCACCTCGGCCACCTCGGCCGACGCAGCCACCGCCGCCCGGCTGGCCAGCGGCCGCAGTGCAGCCCAGGCCCGCCAGGCCGAGGCGCTGCGCTGGCAGCAGCAGCTGGCCCTGCCCTGGCCGGCGGTGTGGGCCGCCAGCGAGGCCGCGCCCGCCGGCATCCAGTGGCTGCTGTTGGACCACGCCAGCGCTGCCGGCCTGCGCCTCACCGGCCTGGCCGCCGATGCGGCGCCGGCGCAAGCCGCCGCCGAGGCGTTGCGTGCGCAACTGCAGGCTGGCGCACAACTGCAGGCTGGCGCGCAACTGCTGGCTGGCGCACAACTGCAGGCAGGCGCGCCACTGTGGCAGGGCGTGATGCTGTCGGCGATGGAGCGGGTGCCCGAAGGCCAGCGCTTCGAGCTGGTGGCCCGCCTGGCTGCCGCACCGTCCAGCCCGGCCGGCGCGGCGCCAGCGCCCACCGGGGCGGCACGGTGATGCGCTGGCCGCTGACCCTGCCTGCCCTGGCCGGCAGCCTGGCACTGGCACTCGCCGCCGCGCTGGTGCTGGTGGCTGCGCCGCGCTGGCGCGCCGATGCGGCCGAGGCCGACCAGGTGCTGCGGCAACGCGCCCGGGCCGCAGCGCAGGTGCCGCTGCGCCTGTCCGGCGCGCCTGCCGACCAGCGCCTGGTGCAGGCGCTGCCGCCGGCCGCAGCGCTGCCGCAGCGCATCGGCGCGCTGGTGCAGCTGGCGCAGCAGCACGGTGTGCGGCTGGACAGCGTGCGCCAGTCGCCGCCGTTGCGCCTCGGCCAGGGCGCGGCTGCGCTGGACGCCGAGCGGGTGCCGCTGCGCCTGGCCGGCACCGCCCCGTACAGCGCCTGGCGACAGCTGGCGGCGCAGGCCCTGCAGCAGGACGATGCGCTGGTGCTGGCCGAGCTGCGGCTGAGCCGCAACAGCCCGGCCGAACGGGTGCTGGCGGGCACGCTGCAGTGGTCGCTGCTGCAGCGCGCAGCCGACGCGGGCGGCGCGGGCGGCACGGGCGGCGCGGGCAGCGCGGGCAGCGTCGGCCTGGCCGCCATCCCGCCTGCTTTTCCGTCAGCCATCCCGTCAGCCATCCCGTCAGCCAACGCACCAGCCAGCCCGTCAGCCACACAGCCAGCCGCACCGTCCAGGCTGGCCACATTGCCGACCCGGGCGGCCGACTGGCCCGCACCGGGCAGTGCAGCCGCCCTGGCCTGGCAGGGCGCGCCAGAGCCACCGCCCCGGCCGCTGGCCGCCGCCCGGCCGGCGGCTGCGGCCGCCAGCGCCGCTGCGCCGGTGTTCCCCTACCGCTGGATCGGCCAGCTCGACGACGGCGGCGCACCGCAGCTGCTGCTGGCCAGTGCCCAGCGCAGCGTGGGCGTGCGCCTGGGCGCCACGTTGGACGGCCGCTGGCGCCTGCTGCGCGGCCCCGGTGGCGAGCTGCTGGCCCAGGCCTTGCCCGACGGTGCGCCGCAGGCGGTGCCCGGTGCGCCACCGGCCGCCCGGCCCTGAGCCGATCCATCCATCGCCCGATCGACCGCAGCCCCCTTGCCCTTGCCCTTGCCCTTGCCCTGACCCGTGACCGCCTCCCAGCCCATCGCCGCCCCTGCCGCTCCGGCGCCCCGCATCCGCGCCGCTGCGCTCCTGGTGCTGGCTGTCGTCCTGGCCGCAGCCCTGGCCGGCTGCGCCAGCAGGCCGGTGGACGACGCCGAGCGCCTGTCACGCGAGGGCCGCTACGAAGACGCGCTGGCCCTGCTGGACGACGCCCTGCGCCGCCAGCCCGACCTGCCCGCGCTGCGCACCGCCCACCACCGCCAGCGCGACCGGGTGGTGATGCAGGTGCTGGCCCGCGCCGAGGTGGCCCTGGCCAGCGGCCGGCTGGACGAGGCCGATGGCCTGGCCGACCGTGCCCGCGGCCTGGCGCCCGGCCATGCGCGGCTGGCGGCCGTCGATGCCCAGCGTGCCCAGGCGCGCGCCGCGCAGCAGCGCCAGGCGGCAGCGCGCACCCAGGCAGCGGCGGTGCGCGCCCAGGCGGCGGCTGCCGCTGCGGCAACCGCTGCGCCACCACCGCTGCCGGCGGCCTTGTCGGCCGCGTTCCAGAAGCCGGTGGCGCTGGAGTTCCGCGACGCGCCGCTGCGCCAGGTGTTCGAGGCGCTGGCGCGCAGCACCGGGGTGAACTTCGTCTTCGACAAGGACGTGCGCGGCGACGCCAAGGTCACCGTGTTCCTGCGCCAGGTGTCGCTGGACGAGGCGCTGCGGGTCATCCTGGCCACCCAGCAGCTCGACCGCAAGCTGCTCAACGACAGCACCGTGCTGGTCTACCCCAACACCGCAGCCAAGCAGCGTGAGCACCAGGAGCTGGTGACCCGCACCTTCTACCTGGCCAATGCCGACGCACGCCAGATGCAGACCCTGGTGCGCACCATGACCAAGACGCGCGACCTGCATGCCGACGAGCGGCTGAACCTGCTGGTGGTGCGCGACACGCCCGAGGTGGTGCGCCAGGTCGAGCGGCTGGTGGCCACGCTGGACCTGCCCGAGCCCGAGGTGATGCTGGCGGTGGAGGTGATGGAGGTGGCCTCCAGCCGGCTCGACCAGCTGGGCCTGAACTGGCCCGGCACGCTGCAGTTCGGCATCACCGGCGCCAACGGGCAGATCGAGCTGGGCCAGCGTGGCAACTTCACCGCCAGCATCGCCAACCCGGCGCTGCTGGCCACGCTGCGCGGCGACAGCGGCAGCACCAACCTGCTGGCCAACCCCAGCATCCGCGCCCGCAACCGTGAAAAGGCCAAGGTGCAGATCGGCGACAAGCTGCCGGTGTTCACCACCACCTCGGCGGTCAATGTCGGCGTGTCCACCTCGGTCACCTACCTGGACGTGGGGCTGAAGCTGGAGGTCGAGCCGACGGTGCAGCTGGACGGCGACGTCACCATCAAGGTGGCGCTGGAGGTGAGCAACCTGCTGCGTGAAGTGAGCGGCCCGGGCGGCTCGCTGGCCTACCAGGTGGGCACCCGCAGCAGCAGCACCACGCTGCGCCTGAAGGACGGCGAGACGCAGGTGCTGGCCGGCCTGATCAACGACGAGGACCGCCAGCGCGCGCTGGGCGTGCCCGGGCTGAGCACCGCGCCGGTGCTGGGCAAGCTGTTCGGCACCCAGAGCGACACCCGCAACAAGACCGAGGTGGTGATGCTGATCACCCCGCGCATCCTGCGCCAGCTGGTGCCGCCGCCGGTGGCCGATGCCACGATCGCCTCGGGCACCGACAGCCAGCCGGGGGCGTTGTCGCTGCGCATGGCGCCGGCCGCGCGTGCCGGCGTGGCACCCGGCCGCGGTGGGGCGGCCCTGTCCGTGGCGGCGGACGATGCGGCGCGCTCCGCGCCGGCCGACCCGGCGCCCGTGGCTGCGCCCCCCGCTGCCAGCGTGCTGCTGTCGTCCAGCGCCGAGGCGCGCGTCGGCGAGACCGCCGCCGTCACGCTGCAGAACCGCAGCGGCCTGGCAGTCAGCGGTGAGCTGCTGTTCGATGCGCAGGCCTTGCAGCCGGCCAGCGCCGGCGCCGGCGCCAACGACGCGGCCGGCCGCATGCCGTTCCAGCTGCAGCCGCGCGGCCAGGCGGTGCTGGTGCTGCGGGTGCTGCCGGCGGCCGCCGGCCAGCGCCTGGCGCTGCAGGTGGGCAGCCTGCAGGCCAGCGGCGACGGCGCGGCCACCGCCGAGGTCCGCCTGGACGGCGAGGCCGTGCTGCAGGTGCCGGCCGGGCCTGGCGAGGCGCCCAAGTGATGCGCCGCGGCTTCACCCTCATCGAGATGCTGGTGGTGCTGACCATCGTCGGCATCCTCGCGGCGGCGGCGCTGCCGCTGCAGGAGATGACCCTGCGGCGCAGCCAGGAACAGGCGCTGCGCGAAGGCCTGCGCAGCATCCGCACCGCGCTGGATGCGCACCGCGCAGCGGTCGAGGCCGGCCGCATCGCCGCCGGGCCCGAGGGGTCGCCCTGGCCGGCCACGCTGGACGTGCTGGTGCAGGGCGCGCAGTTGCTCGGCGAACCCGACAGCGCCGCCCAGGCCGAGCGGCGCCTGTACCTGCTGCGCCGGCTGCCGCGCGACCCGTTCGCCGACGCCGACCTGCCGGCCGCCGCCACCTGGGCCCTGCGCGCCAGCACCAGCGCACCCGATGCCCCGGCTGGCGGTGCCGACGTGTTCGACCTGCGCTCGCGCAGCGAGCGCCAGGCGCTCGACGGCAGCCGCTACCGCGACTGGTGAACCCCGTGCACCACCACCACCACCACCTACGCCGCCACCATGCCCGCCGGCAGGCCGCCGCCGGCTTCACCCTGATCGAGTTGATCGTCGTCATGGCCATCGTGGCGCTGCTGGTGTCGATCGCCGCACCGCGCTACCTGCAGAGCATCGACCGTGCGCGCGAGACCAGCCTGCGCAGCAGCCTGCAGGTGATGCGCCAT
>JBBRVT010000370.1:0-4719 GCA_038246615.1 Burkholderiales bacterium | reverse complement strand
TGACCACCACGGCAACGCCCTGGTGGAGCGTGGGCATGATGTGGCTGGTGCTGGGCGGGCCGGCGGTGGTGGTGGTGGCCGCCGTGGGCACGGCAGTGGTGGCCTACCGCGGTGCCGACCCGGTGTTGACACGGGCGCCCACGCCACAGCAGTCGGTGCAGCAACCGGGCCCCGACACACCGGCCATGCAGGGGCGCAACCATGCCGCCACGCCGGCGCCGCGCTGAAGCCCACCGCCACACCACCGCCACACCTCCGCCACACCACCGCCGTCACACCACCACCGCCCCACCGCCATGGCCGCCACCCGCTCCAGCCTGCGCATGCACCTGATGGCCATCCTGTGGCCGTCATTCCTGATGGCCGGGGTGCTGGAGATGCTGGTCTTCGCCCTGGTCGACCCCGCCAGCCTGCGCTGGATGGGTGGCGGGTTGATGCCGCTGTCGTCGAGCGCCGTCTATACGCTGGCGTTCTTCACCTTCTGGGCGGTGATCGCCGTGGCCGGCCTGCTCACGCGGCTGCTCGAGGGCAGCGCCGACGACATCAACCGCGATGGCGCCTCGGGCGCCTTCCGGCACTGACCCCGACAACGACCCCGACAACGACAACGACGCCGAAAACGACGCCGGCCGTGACGCCGGCGGGGCCGAATCCCGTCAGCAGTGGTTGCCGTTGACCAGGCCTTGCAGCTTGTCCTGGTCGAGGATGCGGATCTGCCGCTGCTTCACCTCCAGGATACGGTCGTCCTGGAACTTGCTGAAGGTGCGGCTCACCGTCTCCAGCTTCAGCCCGAGGTAACTGCCGATCTCCTCGCGCGTCATGCGCAGGATCAGCGCCGACGCCGAGAAACCACGCGCCTGCAGGCGCTGGGTGAGGTTCAGCAGAAAGGCCGCCAGCCGTTCCTCGGCCCGCATGCTGCCCAGCAGCAGCATCACGCCGTGGTCGCGCACGATCTCGCGGCTCATGATCTTGTGGAACTGGTGCTGCAGCTCGCTGAACTCACGCGACAGGCCTTCGAGCTCGTCATAGGGGATCACGCAGACCTGCGAGTCCTCCAGCGCCACCGCGTCGCAGGTGTGGATGTCGGTGCTGATGCCGTCCAGGCCGAGCAGTTCACCGGCCATCTGGAAGCCGGTGACCTGGTCGCGCCCGTCTTCCGACGAGACGCAGGTCTTGAAGAAACCGGTGCGCACCGCGAACAGCGACTGGAAGACATCACCGGCACGAAACAGCATCTCGCCGCGCGGCACCTGCCGGCGCATGGCCACCAGGCTGTCCAGGCGCGCCAGGTTGTCGTGGTTCAGCCCCACCGGCAGGCACAGCTCGCGCAGGTTGCAACTGGAGCAGGCCACCTTGAAGGGTTCCATGCGCAGCTTGGGACTCTCGGCAGTGGTGGTGTTCATGGCTTGATTATGGTTAAGGCTGCCGCCTGCAACGGTGCGACAGCACACAAAGAAAACTGGGCGCTTGCGCGGCGCTGCTGGCACAAGTGTTGATGTGGCGCATTGTTCTGCGCATGGCGGTTTGCTGATTTGACCCAGATCAAGTGCTCTCGCCCGCGCTTTGGCACAGTGTCTGCCATGCGAACGATCGCTGATGAACCTGTCCCCCTGCTGACCGAGGCGATGCTGCACCGGCTCGACCGACCCGGCCCGCGCTACACGTCCTACCCCACTGCCGACCGCTTCGTCGAGGCCTTCGGCCCGGCCGGGTACGCCCAGGCACTGGCCCAGCGGGCCAGCGGCGCCACGGTGGGTGGCAAACCGCCGCTGTCGCTGTACGTCCATATCCCGTTCTGCGAATCGGTCTGCTACTACTGTGCCTGCAACAAGGTGATCACCAGGCACCATGACAAGGCTGCCGATTATCTGGACGTCCTGACCCAGGAGGTGGCCCTCAACACTGCGGTGCTGGGCCGCGGCCAGGCGGTGTCGCAACTGCACCTGGGCGGCGGCACGCCCACCTTCCTGTCCGACGACGAACTCGGCCGGCTGATGGCGATGCTGCGCGACGCCTTCCGCCTGGTGCCGGGTGCCGAGCTCTCGATCGAGGTCGACCCGCGCACCGCCTCGCCCGAACGCCTGCAACATCTGGCGGCGCTGGGCTTCAACCGGCTGAGCTTCGGCGTGCAGGACTTCGACGCCGACGTGCAACAGGCGGTGCACCGGGTGCAGCCCTTCGAATCGGTGCGCGCGCTGATGCAGGCGGCGCGGGCACTCGGCTTCGAGTCGATCAATGCCGACCTGATCTACGGCCTGCCCAGGCAGACCCCCGAATCCTTCGCCCGCACCATTGCCCAGGTGGCTGAGCTGCGGCCCGACCGCATCGCGCTGTACGCCTACGCCCACTTGCCGCAGCGTTTCAAGCCACAGCGGCGCATCATCGTCGCGCAACTGCCGCCGCCAGACCACCGGGTGCAAATGCTCGGCGTCGCCATCGCCGGCTTCATGGCCCAGGGCTACACCTACATCGGCATGGACCATTTCGCGCTGCCCGGCGACACGCTGGCCGCCGCCAAGCGCCAGGGGCGCTTGCACCGCAACTTCCAGGGTTACAGCACCCAGCCTGACTGCGACCTGATTGCCCTGGGTGTGTCGGCCATCGGCCGCATGGGCGCCACCTACAGCCAGAACGCCAAGACACTGGACGGGTACTGCGACGCCGTGCGCCAGGGCCGGTTTCCGGTCGTGCGCGGCCTGGCCCTGACCCGCGACGACCTGGTGCGGCGCGCGGTGGTGATGGCGCTGATGTGCCAGGGCCGGCTCGACTTCGAGTCGATCGAACTGGCGCACCTGATCAAGATGCACGGCTACTTCAAGGCCGAACTGGACGACCTGGCCGGGTTGCAGACCCTGGGCCTGTGTGAACTGCGGCCCGACGGCGTACAGGTCACGGCCACCGGCTGGTACTTCGTGCGCGCGGTGGCGATGGTGTTCGACAAGCATCTGCGTGCCGACCAGATGCGCGATCGCTTTTCGCGGATCATCTGACGCGGCCGCGCCCGGCCGGTGATCGGACACACTGCGGGCCATGGACCAAGCGCTGATCCTCAGTGCCGTGCTGATGGGCCTGGCCGGCACGCCACATTGCCTGGCGATGTGCGGCGCGGCCTGTGCGGCCGCCACCGGCGGTGGGCAGGGCAGCAGGCTGCTGGGCTTCCATGCCGGTCGGCTGCTGGCTTACGCGGCTGCCGGCGCGGTGGCTGCGGCCAGTGTCGGCAGCCTGGCAGCGCTCGGCCAGGCCGTGGGCGCGCTGCGCCCGCTGTGGACCCTGGTGCACATGGCTGCACTCGGCCTGGGCCTGTATCTGGTCTGGCACGGGCGACAGCCGGGCTGGATGGAGCGACTCGGCAGCGTACGCGCCAAGGTGGTGCAACACCGGCCGGGTGAGCGGTGGCAGCTTGTGCGCGGCCCGGCACGCAGCGCCGGCCTGGGCCTGGCCTGGGTGGCCTGGCCTTGCGGCCTGCTGCAGTCGGCGCTGCTGGTGGCGGCGCTGGCCAATTCGCCGGCAACCGGTGCGCTGGTGATGGCCGGGTTTGCCGCCGCGTCGGCCGCCGGTCTGGTGCTGGGGCCGGCGCTGTGGTGGCGCATCGGCGGCGGCCGTGCGGGCGCGGCAATCGTCTCGCCCGCTGCTGCCGTGCGCCTGGCTGGCGTGGCACTGGCGCTGGCCTCGGCCTGGGCGCTGGGCCATGGCTTGTGGATGCGGGTGATCGCCTGGTGCCTGAATTGAGGTCTGCTTCGGCGCTGCCAGAAACAACAAACGCCCGGCGGGGCCGGGCAGAAACAACAAACGCCCGGCGGGGCCGGGCGTTCGCATGGATGGCGGGCAGCGGGCGCTGCCCGCGCACCGCACGGCCGATCACTTCTTGACTTCGGCCTTCTTCTCGTCCTTCTTGGCTTCCATCTTGGTGGCGGCCTTCGAGGCGGCGGCGGCGGCGGGAGCAGCCTTCTTTTCTTCCTTCTTTTCGGTGGCGAAGGCGCCGGTGGCGGCGAAAGCGGCGATCGACAGAGCGGCCAGGAACTTGGTCATGTTGGATCCTAAAGTGGAGTTGAGATGCCCGCCTGCATTGGGCGAGCCCCCGTCAAACGCCGCCGCAAGTCAGCCGGTTGACAGCACCGATGGCATAAAATCAGTGGGTTTTCCAACCCAAGCGCAGCGCGCGGAGCCAACGCACATGTACCAGCACATCAAGGTGCCCGAGGGTGGGCAGAAGATCACTGTCAATGCCGACTTCTCGCTGAACGTGCCTGATCAACCGATCATTCCGTACATCGAAGGCGACGGCACCGGCCAGGACATCACCCCGGTGATGATCAAGGTGGTCGATGCGGCGGTGGCCAAGGCCTACGGCGGCAGCAAGCAGATCCACTGGATGGAGATCTACGCTGGCGAGAAGAGCACCAAGGTCTACGGCCCGGACGTGTGGCTGCCCGAGGAAAGCCTGGCCGCGCTGCGCGAGTACGTGGTCTCGATCAAGGGCCCGCTGACCACCCCGGTGGGCGGCGGCATCCGCAGCCTGAACGTGGCGCTGCGCCAAGAGCTTGACCTGTACGTCTGCCTGCGCCCGGTACAGTACTTCAAGGGCGTACCCAGCCCGGTGAAGGAGCCGCACAAGATCGACATGGTGATCTTCCGCGAGAACAGCGAAGACATCTATGCGGGCATCGAGTACGAGGCCCAGAGCGACAAGGCCAAGAAGCTGATCAAGTTCCTGATCGA
>JBBRVT010000369.1:0-4732 GCA_038246615.1 Burkholderiales bacterium | reverse complement strand
TTCACGCTCAGCGGCAGCGCGTCCAGCCCGGTGATGACGGTGGCGCCGGTGGCGGTCAGGCCCGACATCGCCTCGAAATAGGCATCGGTGGCCGACAACCCGGGCACGGCCAGCCACAGCGGCAGGGCGCCGAACACCGGCAGCAGCGTCCAGGTCAGGCCCACCAGCACGAAGCCGTCGCGCGGCTGCAGCTCGCGGCGGAAGCGCCGCGTGGCCAGGCTCATCAGCACGCCGGTGCCCAGCGTGACCAGGATGGCGGTGACGAAGGCATCCCGGGCCGGGTCAGGCGCGGCCAGCGCAAAGCCCAGTGGCACCGTCATCATGGCGGCGAACAGCACCACCATGCGCCCGACCAGGGCCGTGACTGCCAGCGGCGCGACCATCAGAACAGGAAGGTGGCGCTGACCTGGAACAGCCGCTCGACCTCGCGCACCTGCTGCTTGCGCGGCACGAACACGATGACATGGTCGTCACGCGCGATCACGGTGTCGTGGTGCGGGATGATCACCTGCCGCGGCGGCGGCTCGGCGCCGCTGGCCACGGGCTCGGCACCGCGCACGATGGCGCCGATCTCGGCCCCGGGCGGCAGCTTGATCTCGTCGATGCGCCGGCCCACCACGCGGGATGTCTTGCGGTCGCCGCGGGCCACCGCCTCCAGCGCCTCGGTCGCGCCGCGGCGCAGGCTCTGCACCGACACCACGTCGCCCCGGCGCACATGGGTCAGCAACTCGCCCAGCACCGCCTGCGCCGGGCTCAGCGCAATGTCGATCTGCGTGCCCTGCACCAGGTCGGCATAGGCGCGGCGGTTGATCAGCGCCAGCACCCGCCGCGCGCCCATGCGCTTGGCCAGCAGGCAGGCCATGATGTTGTCTTCGTCGTCGTTGGTCAGCGCGATGAATAAATCGGTGTCCTGCACCTGCTCGCGCTCCAGCAGGTCTTCGTCGGTGGCGTCGCCTTGCAGCACCAGCACGTCGCCGGCCAGCTGGGTGCTGAGGTACTCGCAGCGTGGCAGCAACGGCTCGATCAGCTTGATCCGGCATTCGCCCTGGATCTCGCGCGCCAGCCGCAGCCCCACCCGGCCGCCTCCGGCGATCATCACCCGGCGCACCGGCTCGTCGCGCTGGCGCAGTGCGTCCAGCACCTGGCGGATGTCGCCGGTGGCGGCCAGCACGAACACCTCGTCGCCCGGCTGGATGCGGGTGCTGCCGTTGCAGATCAGGCGCTGGTCCTGGCCCAGGCTGTCACGGCGGTAGATGGCGACGAAGCGCATGGCCAGCTGCGGCACCAGCTGCGGCAGCTCGCCGATGATGTGGTCGACCATCGGCCCGCCGCTGACGGCACGCACCGCGATCAGGCTGGCGGCGCCGCTGGCGAACTCGACCACCTGCAGCGCCTCGGGGTAGCTGATCAGCTTGCGGATGCGGTCGGTGACCGATTGCTCCGGGCAGATCACCCGGTCCACCGCAAACCCCTGCGGGCCCAGCAACGGGCTGCCCTGCAGGAACTCTGGCGAGCGCAGCCGCGCGATGCGGGTGGGAATGTTGAACACATCGTGTGCAACCTTGCAGGCCACCAGGTTGGTTTCGTCGGCCGGGGCGCAGGCGATCAGCATGTCGGCGTCCCGCGCGCCGGCAGCTTCCAGCACCGACGGCTGGATGCCGTTGCCAGCCACGCCCCGCAGGTCCAGACGGTCCTGCAGCGCGCGCAGCCGCTCGGGGTTGGCGTCGACCACGGTGATGTCGTTCTTCTCGCCCACCAGGCTCTCGGCCACACTCTCGCCCACACGGCCGGCGCCCAGGATGATGATGTTCATGACCGCGATGATACGAAGGGCGGCGGCCTGTCGGCCGCAGCCGCAGCTGGTCACATCGCGCATGGGGTCGCAGCCGGCGCGGCGGTATGGTGTGCTACATCAGCAACACACCGGATGCCTGCATGCAACCCTGGCACCAGCACCTGCCCATCTACCAGCAACTGGCCGACCAGTTGGCCGCCCGGCTGCTGGACGGTGAGCTTTGCGAAGGCGCGCCGATGCCGTCGGTGCGGACCCTGGCCAGCTGCTACCTGCTGAATCCGCTGACCGTGAGCCGGGCGCTGCAGGCGCTGGACGAGGACGGCCTGCTGGAGAACCGCCGCGGACTGGGCCTGTATGTGCGCCCTGGCGCCCGCGAGCGCCTGCGCGAGGCCGCGCGCGCGCGGTTCCTCGCCGGCGAATGGCCGGCGCTGCGTGCCCGGCTGCTGCGCCTGGGTATCACAGAACACGATCTCGACTGGAAACCCTGACATGCAAGCCCTGATCGAAGCACACGGCCTCCACCTGCACTACGGCCGCAAGAAGGCCCTGGACGATCTCAGCTTTGCGGTGCAGCCCGGCCGGGTGGTCGGCCTGCTGGGCCACAACGGCGCCGGCAAGACCACACTGATGAAGGCCCTGGTCGGCCTGCACGCGGCCGAGGGCACGCTCAGTGTGCTGGGCCGCAACCCGTACCGCGACCGCGTGGCCCTGCTGGAACACCTCGCCTACATCCCCGACGTGGCCGTGCTGCCGCGCTGGGCCCGGGTGTCGCAGCTGGTCACGCTGATGGCCGGCCTGCACCCGAAGTTCTCTGCCGACCGGGCCCGGGCGCTGATCCGCCGCACCAGCGTGGGCCTGGACGACATGGTGAAACACCTCAGCAAGGGCATGGTGGTGCAGGTGCACCTGGCCCTGGTGGCCGCCATCGACGCGCGGCTGATGATTCTGGACGAGCCCACGCTGGGGCTGGACGTGCTGTCGCGCAAGGCCTTCTACGAGATGCTGGTCGATGAATGGTGCGACGGCGAGCGCAGCGTGGTGATCTCCACCCACCAGGTGGAGGAGATCGAGAACCTGCTGTCCGATGTGCTGATGCTCAACGAGGGGCGGCTGGTGCTGTCGCTGAGCCTGGAGGACATCGACCGGCGCTTCGTTGCGCTGGGGCACGACCCGGCGGCGGCCGATGCCATCGCTGCGGCCCACCCGCTGCTGCGCTACCGGGTGCAAGGCGGCAGTGCGGCGCTGTTCGACGGCGCGCCGCCGCCCGAGGTGGCCGCGCTGGGCCGGCGGCTGCGGCCCAGCCTGGTCGACCTGTTCGTGGCGCTGACGCGCCGCCCCGAGATCAACCGCACGCAAGGCCTGTGAGGCACACCTGTGAGGCACACCACCATGGACCGATTCACCCGCTTTCACACCCTGCTGCTGCGGGAATGGATGCAGCACCGCACCGGCTGGCTGGTGCTGATGGCCCTGCCCACGCTGCTGATGCTGGGCCTGAGCCTGCTGGACGGCCAAGGCCTGGCGGTGGACGGCGACAACGAGGTGCACATCGGCCAGCTGTCGCAGCAGCCGCTGGTGCTGCAGACCTTGGGTTGGTCGGTCGCGACGGCCGGGCTGGCGCTGCTGCTGGTCGGCCTGACGGTGCTGGCCCAGTTGCCCGGCCTGGCCAGGCGCGACCACCAGGACCGGTCGATCGAGTTCTGGCGCTCGCTGCCCATCAGCCATGTGCAGGGTTCTGGCGCCACCGTGCTGATGCACCTGCTGCTGCTGCCCGCTGCCGTGGTCACGGCCGCGCTGCTGGGTGCCCAGCTGGTGGCCCTGCTGTTCATCGTGCTGCACCACGGCCCGCTGGCCTGGCTGCAACAGCCGTGGGGCCTGCTGCTGCCCAGCTTGCTGCTGGGGGCACTGCGGCTGTGGCTGGGGCTGCTGCTGGGCGTGCTGTGGTTGTCGCCGCTGCTGCTGCTGACCATGGCCGCCTCGGCCTGGCTCAAGCGCTGGGCCGTGCCGGTGGTGGTCGCCGTCAGCATGCTGGGCACCTTCTGGCTGGACAAACGGCTGCCGGTGCCGCTGGTCGGCCCGGCCTTCAGGCGCATCGGCACCGAAGCGCTTTATGCGCTGCTGGCGCCCGACCTGTTCGACGGGCCCCGGCGCCTGGTGCAGGGCGACATGCTCACTGCCGTGCAGGGCCTGCCAACCGCTCTGATCCAGGACATCCTGCGCGTTTTGGCCAGCGCCGCCACACCGGCCTTCCTGGTGGCACTGGCCGGCGGTGCGCTCGGGTTCGCGCTGCTGGTTCTGCGCCGGCAACGGACCGAGTGAACAGCCGAGGGCAGGCGCCCCGGCGGTCAAGTGCGGTGGACCGGATCAGCCGTGCTGATCAACCATGCCGATCAACCATGCCGATCAATCATGCTTGTGGTCGAAGAACTGCTCGTCCTCGGTCGATCCCTTCAGCGCGGCGGTCGAGGCCTTGGCTTCGATGGTGGTGGTCACGGCGTCGAAGTAGCCGGTGCCCACCTCGCGCTGGTGCTTCACCGCAGTGAAGCCCCGGTCGGCGGCGGCGAATTCCTTCTGCTGCAGTTCGACGAAGGCCGTCATGTTGCTGCGGGCGTAACCGTAGGCCAGGTCGAACATGCCGTAGTTCAGCGAGTGGAAGCCGGCCAGCGTGATGAACTGGAACTTGTAGCCCATGGCGCCCAGTTCACGCTGGAACTTGGCGATGGTGGCGTCGTCCAGGTTCTTCTTCCAGTTGAAGCTGGGCGAGCAGTTGTAGGCCAGCAGCTTGCCGGGGAACTTGGCATGGATGGCGTCGGCGAACCGCTTGGCGAAGCCCAGGTCGGGCGTGCCGGTCTCGCACCAGATCAGGTCTGCGTAGGGCGCGTATGCCAGCCCACGTGAGATGGCAGCGTCCATGCCATTGCGGACGTGGTAGAAGCC
>JBBRVT010000368.1:0-4852 GCA_038246615.1 Burkholderiales bacterium | reverse complement strand
GTGCCGATGATGGTCAGCGAGCCGCCTTCCTCGATGTTGCGGGCGGCGCCGAAGAAGCGCTTCGGCCGCTGCAGGGCGTTGGCGTCGACGCCGCCGGTCAGCACCTTGCCCGACGACGGCAGCACGTTGTTGTAGGCCCGCGCCAGGCGGGTGATCGAGTCGAGCAGGATCACCACGTCCTTCTTCATCTCGACCAGGCGCTTGGCGCGCTCGATCACCATCTCGGCCACCTGCACATGGCGCGCGGCGGGTTCGTCGAAGGTGGACGAGATGACTTCGCCGCGCACGGTGCGGATCATCTCGGTCACTTCTTCCGGCCGCTCGTCGACCAGCAGCACGATCAGGTGGATCTCCGGGTGGTTGGCCACCAGCGCATGGGCGATGTGCTGCATCATCACTGTCTTGCCGGTCTTGGGCTGGGCCACCAGCAGTGCGCGCTGGCCTTTGCCGATCGGCGCGATCAGGTCGATGATGCGGCTGGTGACGTTGTCCTCGCCCTTGTAGTTGTCACGCTCGAGCTTGAACGGCTCTTTCGGGAAGAGCGGCGTCAGGTTCTCGAACATGATCTTGTGCTTGTTCTCCTCGGGCGTGACGCCGTTCACCCGGTCGACCTTGACCAGGGCGAAGTAACGCTCACCGTCCTTGGGCACCCGCACTTCACCCTCGACCAGATCACCGGTGTGCAGGTTGAAGCGGCGGATCTGGCTGGGCGACAGGTAGATGTCGTCGGTGCTGGCCATGTAACTGGCCTCGATCGAGCGCAGGAAGCCGAAGCCATCGGGCAGCACTTCGAGCACGCCATCGCCGAACACCTGCTCGCCGGCGCGGGCGCGCTTCTTCATGATGGCGAACATCAACTCCTGCTTGCGCAGGCGGGAGACGTTATCGATCTCCAGCGCCTCGCCCATCGTGATGAGTGCGGAGACGTGGAGCGCCTTCAGTTCGGAAAGATGCATGTGTGGATCACCGGGGGGTGGGGGCAGCGCGCCGGGCCAGGGCTGCGATGCCGGGCGACACCGGGCACGCCATCGGGCGGCGCCGGCATCCAGGGGCCTCCCGCCATGCACCGCGAGCGCGGCAATTGCCGCGACATCGCTGGCGCCAGCAGCGCCAGGACGATCAGGTGCACGGGGGGGTGGCCAGAACCTCGCGCCAGGGCCGGGTCAGTGACCCGCAGGCGAGGTGGCTTCTTTCGTCATGTCGCCGGCGCCTTGCAAGGCACAGCTTCCAACAACTTTGACAAGATTATAGATGCGGCTCGATGAAAGCCGTCAGCTGGGCCTTCGACAGCGCGCCGACCTTGGTGGCGGCGAGTTGCCCGTCCTTGAACAGCATCAGCGTGGGGATGCCGCGGATACCGAACTTGGCTGGCACTTCACGGTTCTCGTCGACGTTCATCTTGGCGATCTGCAGGCGGTCGCCGAATTCCCTGGCGGTTTCGTCCAGGATGGGCGCGATCATCTTGCAGGGGCCGCACCATTCGGCCCAGTAATCCACCAGCACCGGCGTGGTCGACTTCAGGACGTCGGCTTCAAAGGTGGCGTCGGTGGTGTGCTTGATCAGGTCGCTGCTCATTGTTGTTCCTTGGGGGGCCGGTCGGGGGGCGGCTGCCCGGGGTGGGGCCGGGCCGGAAGCTGGTGGACACCAGGGCAAAAACCAGTCCAACAATTCTGGCACAACGGGCCCTGGTGCGCGCTGCGCGGCCCGACTTGGCCGCCCCGCTGCGGCCGGCCAGCGGCCGGAGCCGAACTGCACAACCAAACCTGCGCTGTTCCTGCCTTCGATGCAGTGCAGTTTCTGTCCAATCGCCGGAAACCACAACGCAGTCCCATGGCCGCCTCTTCGCCGCCCCGTCCCGCCACCCAAGCAGTGCGCCACCTCGGCCGCTTCCAATTGCTGCGGCTGCTGGGCAAGAGCGCGCGCACCATGCAGTGGTTGGTGATCGACCCGCGCTCGGGCCAGGAGATGGTGCTGGTGCTGCCGCGCACCCAGCCGGCCGATGCCGCAGCCATGCAGCGCTGGCTGGACGCCGCGCGCCAGGCTGCCCGTGTCGATCACCCCGGCCTGCAGCCTGCGGTGGAGGTCGGCGAGCATGACCGCTGGCCCTACGTCGCCTACGACCGCGGCAGCCAGGTGACACTGGCCGAGCGGCTGGGCAGCAAGGGGTTGCCCGGCACCGATCTGGTGCCCTGGATGCTGCAGGTGCTGCAGGGCCTGGCCTTCGCCCACGAGGCCGGCCTGGCCCACCACGACATGCAGGCCGGCATGCTGGCGCTGTCGGAGGCTGGCAACTGCAGCCTGATGGGCGTGGGCGTGGTGCTGCCGGCCGAAGGCGAGACCAGCCTGCAGGCCCAGCGCCGCGCTGCCGAGCGCGACGTGCTGGGCCTGGGTCTGGTGCTGCACCATGCGCTGGCCGGCCAGCCGCCGCTGGAGCAGGCCGACACTGGTGCGGTGATCGACCGCATGCCGCCGCTGGGCCGCGAAGTCGTGCGCCTGCCCTGGACCGGCGCCCACCCGATCGCCGAGCCGCTGCGTGCCATCGTCAACCGCGCCACCGACCGCCAGGAGCGCCAGCGCTACCGCAATGCCCGCACGCTGGAGCGGGCGCTCAACGGCTGGCTGCGCACCGACGGCGATGCCGGCGGCGGCCCGATCATGTTGCTGCTGGACCGCATGCGTGCGGCCGGGCTGCTGCCGGCCATGCCAGGTGGCGCCAGCCGCACCGCGCGACTGGCCTCGCTGGAGCGCGAGCGCAGCACCGAGCTGGCCGAAATCGTGATCCAGGACGTGGGCCTCACCTTCGAGCTGCTGCGCAACGTCAACGGCACGACCATGCGCGGCGCGCTGGGTGGCGGCAACGGGCCCATCCTCACCGTCCGCCGCGCCATCGAGATGCTGGGCATCGACGGCGTGCGCCGTGCAGCGGCCGCGCTGCGCCCCTGGCCCGGCCCGCTGAACGAGACGCATGCGGCCGAGCTGTCGGCGCTGCTCGACCGGGTGCGCCTGGCCGGCCGCGTGGCGCAGTGGCTGCGTCCGTCCGGCTACGACCCCGAAGTGGTGTACCTGCTGGCCATGCTGCAGAGCCTGGGTCGGCTGGCGGTGCAGTACCACTTCCCCGAAGAGGCGGCGCAGATCCGCCGCCTGATGCTGCCGGCGCCGCCCGCCAAGCCCGGTGAGCGCGAGGACCCGGGCATGGGCGAAGAGGGGGCGTCCTTCGCGGTGCTGGGCGTGGATGTGGATGCGCTGGGCGCTGCCGTGGCGCGCCATTGGGGGCTGGACGATGCGGTGGTGCACATGATGCGCCGCGTCCCCTGGACGGCGCAGGTGCACAGCCCCGACGGCGACGACGACCTGTTGCGACTGACCGCCAGCTGCGCCAACGAGGTCGTCGATGCACGCAGCGTGCCGGCCCATCACCGCACGGCCTGGCTGCAGCGGGTGGTGCAGCGCTATGGCCGCGTGCTGGGTGTGACGCTGCGCGATGTGCAACTGGCCGCGCAGGGCATCTCGCCGAATGACGAGCCCGCCGACCAGGCCGGCGGCGCCGCGCCGCGGGCCGGGCAGGGCCCGGTGCCTGTGGCTGGTCAGGCGCCCGGTGTGGCGGCCGGGGCGGCGCCTTGACGCCGGCCCCCGGGGTGCAGCTGGGGCGCTACCGGCTGCTGTCGCTGCTGGGCCGCGGCGCCCAGGCCACCGTCTGGCGGGCGCATGACGACCGGCTCGACCGCGAGGTGGCGCTCAAGCTGCTGAATGCCGAGGCCAGCCGACCGGCGCGCGGGCAGCCCTTGAACCAGTGGATGCAGGAGGCGCGCGCGGTCAGCCGGCTGGCGCACCCGCACATCGTGCCGGTGTTCGATGCCGAGCAGATCGACGGCCAGTCCTGCCTGGTGTTCGAGCTGGTGCCGGGCAGCACCCTGGCCGAGCGCCTGCGCCAGCGCGGCCCGCTGCCGGCGCGTGAGGCGGTGGAGATGATGCTGGGTGTGGTGGACGCCCTGCGCGCCGCGCATGCCCAGGGCATCGTGCACCGCGACCTGAAGCCGTCGAACATCCTGGTCGACACTGCGGGCCGTGCCCGGGTGATGGACTTCGGCATCGCCGCGCGGCTGGACACCAGCGCCGGCGACGGCGCCGATGCACTGGCCGGCTGCATCGTCGGCACACCGGGCTACCTGTCGCCCGAGGCTGCGGCAGCAGGCGCGCCTGCAGCGCAGATGGACGTGTTCGCCGCCGGCCTGGTGCTGGCCGAGCTGCTGACCGGTGAGCGCCTGCTGCCCGAGCGCGAACCACGCGCCGCGCTGCGCCGGGTGCTGAACGACGACCTGTTGCTGCCCGAGTCGGTCGACGCCGACGACCGGCTGCGCGCCATCGTCCAGCGCGCCATCGCGCGCAAGCCGGCCGACCGCTACGACGGCGCCGCCAGCCTGCGCGACGCGCTGATGCAGTGGCTGGCGCCGCCCGACGAGCTGCAGGCCGGCAGCGGCCACGGCACGCTGGACTTCCTGCTGCGGCGCATGCGCCACAAGACCGACTTCCCGGCGCTCACCGGCCATGTGCTGCGCATCCAGCGCATGGCCAACTCCGACAGCGATACGCTCAACAGCCTGGCCGACGAGATCCTGAAGGACGTGGCGCTGACGCAGAAGCTGCTGCGGCTGGTCAACACCACGCCGTACCGCCGCAACGGCCACGGCGTGGCCACCGTCTCGCGGGCGGTGGCGCTGGTCGGGCTGGCGGGTATCCGCAACCTGGCGCTGTCGCTGGTGCTGGTCGAGCACATGAAGGACAAGGCCCATGCCCAGCGCCTGAAGGAGGAGTTCCTGCGCTCGATGCTGGCGGCTCAGCTGGCCCATGCGCT
>JBBRVT010000367.1:0-4853 GCA_038246615.1 Burkholderiales bacterium | reverse complement strand
CCCTGCAGGCCCAGGTGGCCGCCCTGCTGGCCCAGGACGGCGGCGAGCCCGCTCGGGTGGCCGGGCACTGGCTGGCCGCCGGCCAGGCGGTGCCCGCCGCACCCTGGCTGGCACGTGCCAGCGCCCAGGCCGCCAGCCTGGGGCGCCTGCGCGAAGCGGCGCAGCTGGCCGAGCAGGGCGCCCGCATCCTGCAAGACCATGGCCAGCGCCGAGCCGCCTTCGACGCCTGGCTGCGCGCGGCCGACCACTACTCGGACATCCTGGACCTGCCCGCCTTTGATCGCAGCGAGCAGGCCCTGATCGCGCTGGCCGACGACGAAGGCCAGCAGGCCGCTGCTGCCTGTGCCACCTTCTTCCGGCTCTACCAGGCGCGCGAGATCGAGCAGGCCCGGCAGGTGGTGCAGGCCGCGCTGCCGAAGGCCCGGCTTGCCGGCCTGGCCGAGATCGAGGTCGAGCTGCTGTGGTACCTGACGGCGCTGGCCTGGCACGAGCGCAACGAAATCGCGGCCACCGCGCATGCCGAGCAGGCCCTGGCCCGCCTCGATGCGGTGGACCCGGCCACCGCGCGGCTGGACCCGGTGACACGGCGTTTCCAGATCACCGAGGTGCTGGCCCTGCTGGCCACCAGCGGCGGCCGCATGGCGCAAGGGCGCGGGCTCTATCGCCAGTGCTTTGCGCTGGCCCGGCAGCTGGGGCGCAGCAGATCGGCCTTGAGCGCCGCCACCGACCTGGCCGTGGTGAGCCTGGCGTGTGGCGACGCCCCCGAAACGCAGCACTGGCACCGCAGCTGCCGTCCACTGCTGGCCCAGGTCGACGCCGACGACCGCATGGCGCAGATCTGGATGTTTCGATGCGGGCTGCAAGTGCTGGCACCGCTGGGCGCCCTGGGTGAAGCGCTGGCCCTCGCCGACCAGGCCGCCGAGTTCTGTGCGCGCCACCCCTCGTATGACGAAGTGAGCCTGGCGCTGTTGCGCCACGCGCTGCAGCACGAGCTGGGCCGCACCGATCTGGCGCGCCAGGGCGCACGCCAGCTTGCCGCACGCCAGGACCTGCTGCCCGAGGAGCAAGCCCGGCTGAGCGCGCTGCAACTGGCGCTGAACCTGCCGGCCGACAGCGCGGCTTTGCTGGATTTCTGCGCCCGCTGCAGCGACCTGCGGCTGCGGGCGCACCTGCTGTGCCGGGCAGGGCCTGGGCTGCCGGCGCGGGCCAGCTTGCCGCTGCTGGCAGAGTCTGCCGCCGAGGCCCGGGCACAGGGCGCGCTGGGCCTGGGCCTGATGCTGCAGGCCAGCCAGCTGGCCGCGTTGCGCCTGGCAAGGCCTGACGCCAGCGAGGGCCAGGCACTGGCTCTGGCACTGTGGGCGCAACTGGAGCAAGGCTTGATCGCGCAGGTGATGTTTCCCAGCATCGCTGCGCAACTGTGCGCCACTTTGGCGCCCGCGCGGCCCGACCTGGCCCAGAGCATCGCCCTGCGCGCCGGCGCCTGGATGCTCAACGCCGCCGCCACGCTGCCGCCGGCCTGGCGCCACAACTACCTGTCGCGGGCGCCCTTGCTGCAGGCGCTGCCGCCGCTGCAGCGCGGCCTGCTGTTTGGCCTGGCTGGCGCGGCCGCGCCGCCGGCCGACCCCGCACCTTGATCGCCGCAGACCCGTTGGATTGCTGACGCCGCGCACAGCCCTTCTGTTCTTGGGGTGCGACCCGGCTGCGGCCTGACGCCTGCGTGACGCTGCGCTGCATAGCGTGGTTTGCACGGGCCGCGCGGCCGGCCCTGGAGGACCCCCATGACATCGACTTCCCCGTTTGGCGCATTCCAGCACCCGGCGCGCACGCGCAAAGTCCCATGCGGCCGCCCCGGCGCCACGCCCTGGCCTGGGCCGCCGCCGCGCTGCTGGCCGCGCCGTCCGCCCAGGCGCTGGACATCTTCACCAGCAACACGCCGGTGTTTGTCGGCGCCTGGTTCAACGGCCTCTTCACCGAGGTGCATGCGTTCGGCAGCGCGCTGGACTGGGCCGGCTGGTGCAATGCCCACATCGGTTCACAGTGCAGCAATCACCGCTACTGGAACGTGGTCGGCAACTGGAACAACGGCGCTGTGCCCGGGGCCTTCAGCGACGTGCGCATCGAAGCCGGCCACACGGTGCGCATCGGCCAGTACAACAGCGTCTGCCAGGGGCAGCTGTCGGGCGGGGCGCCGCTGGCGCGCTCACCGCCACCGGGCGTGTCGAGCTGTACGGCTTCTTGCGCGTGGGCAATGCCAGCTTTGTCGACCTGCACAACGACCGCGACAACCTCGGCACGCTGGAGACCACCGGCCGGTCGTCGATCAGCCTGCTGTCGTCGGGCGCGGGCCGCTTCCTGGGCCCCGGCGGCACCACCCGGGTGCAGGCGTTCACACCGTCGCCGGTGTCGGGCCTGTTCGAGCCGGTGGTGGGCAGCGGCCACACCTTCGAGTTCCTCGGCAGCAACCTGGCGGCGCCCGGCGCCGTCGGTCCAACACTCAGCGAGCGCAGCGGGCAGCGCACGGCGCTGGCCTTGCCAGCACCCAGCGCCAATGCCAGCGCGCGATTGAACGTGCAACTGCATCCCACGGCCCGCTTCATCAACAAAGGCAGCCTGCACATGGGCGGTGGGGCGGTGGGGCGGTGGGGCTGCAGGGCACCGCCACCTTTGCCGAACTGCCGGTTTTCATCAACCAGGGCCAGTTGCGGGGCAGCGGCAGCATTGCCGGCGCCAAGTTCGAGAACCAGGGCAGCGTCGTGCTCGACTTCGGCCAGGCCTTGTCTCTGGGCAGCTGGGGTGAGCACAGCGGGCAGTTCAGCGGCGCTGCCGGCAGCAGCATGGGCTTTGCCGGCCTGGGCAGCGCGGGCCACAAGTTCCTGCCGGGCAGCCAGGTCAACACTGCCGGCGAAGTGAACTTCGGTGGCGGCAACCACCGTGTGCAGGGCGGCTTCAGTGCGGCCAGCGTCAACTCACGCGCTGGCGGCACGCTGGTGTTCGAAGGCGAACGCCCGGACATCGGCAGCCTGGCACTGAGCGGCGGCGGCACGGTTGCGCTGCGCTCGCCGGGCGGGGCTTCGATCAACGAACTGGTCATCAACGGCGACTTCACGTTCTTCGTAGTCGAAACCGGCGCACCGCTGGACCTGCAGCGCCTGCAACTGCTGCGCGGCATCTTCAACGTGCGAGCGCCGGTCACGCTGACCAGCAGCATGGACTGGAGCACCGGCAGGTTCTTCGGCAACGAGTCCGTCACCGCCACCGCCGCCTGGCGCCTGCTGGACGGCGACCGCATCTTCCGCGGCAACGTCAGCAGCAGCGGCAACCTTTCTTGGGAAGGCGGCCGCTTCACCGAATGGAGCGGCCGCTTCGTGCACCAGGCCCGCGCGCAGTTCGACATCCTGGGCGACTTCAACAGCGCCGGTGGCGTGGGCGGCAAGCTGGTCAACAGCGGCAGGGTCAGCAAGGTCGGCGGCGCGGGTCGCAGCCAATTGGCAATGGGCGTCGACACGGTGGGGGGTACCGTGCGTTCGCTCACCGGCACGCTGGCGCTGACCGGCGGCGGCACCCACACCGATGCCAGCTTCAGCGCCAGCCCGGGTGCGGCCATCGAACTGGCGGGCGGCACCACCTTTGGCGGCAACATCAACGTCAGTGGCCCGTTGCACCTGGCGGGCGGCAACTTCACGCTGCTGCGCGGCACGTCTTACGCCCACGCTGCGGGCAACCGCTTCGACGTGGCCGACTTGAGCATCCTGCCGCTGGCGCAGCTGAGCGTGGCCGATGCGGTGCGTATCGGCGGCAGCCTCAGCAACCTCGGCAGCTTCACGCCGGCCAGCCATGTGCAGGTCCAGGGCGACTTCCTGCAGCAGGGCAACGTCGACCTCAACCCGGGCAAGTCCCTGACGGTCGGCGGCAGGTTTACCAACCACCGCGCGCTGACGGTGCAGGGTGCCGAGCTCGGCGCCGGCGTGCTGGTCAACCATGCCCGCATCGACCTCGTCGGCCGCAGCAACCTGTCCGTCGGCAGCCTGGACAACCGGGGCACGTTGGTGCTGGGCCCGGCGAACGGCTTCCCGGGCGTCATTGCATCCATCAGCAGCGGCGTCCTGAGTGGCACCAGCATTTTGTCCAGCGGCACGTCGATCGCCAACAGCGGCACGGTGACCATGGCCAGCGGCCTGCTGTCCATTCCGGCGGGCGCCCAGCTCAGCGGCTCCGGGCAGTTTGTGCAGGACGATGGCCTGACACAGGTCAACGGCCGGTTGCAGGCCGGGGGCGGCATCAACATCATGGGCGGGGAGCTGAAGGGCGCGGGCACGGTCGAAGGCTTCGTCCACGTCGGCTCTGCCGGGCGGTGGAAGCCGGGCAATTCACCCGGCACGATGACGGTGCTGGGTGGCGCTTTCCTCGACGGCAGGCTGGAGCTCGAGGTTGAAAGCAGCAGGGTGCATGACCGCCTGCAGGTGTCGGATGGCTTCACTTCCAGAGACAGCTCGGTCATCGACGTGATCTTCAGCCCCGGCTACAGGCCGCAGAACCGGGACTTCGACAGCATCACCTGGCTCAGCAGCCCCGGCACGCCATCGATCTTGAGCACGGTCAACTTCATCAACCTGCCCGGTCAGTGGAGCGCCACGCTGGCGCCGTACAGCGGCCAGATCCAGTTGAGCAACGACCTGGCGCTGCAGATACCCATTCGGGGCAGCCACACCATCGGCGCGGGTGCGGTGCACTTCAATGCGCTCGGAAGCGCGTCGGGCGGCTACCCGCTGCTGGACCGGCTGGACAACGCCGGCTACTTTCACAACCGGGCCGGCGCCAGCGCAGCCGTGTCGTTGGGGGAGCTCAACAACCTG
>JBBRVT010000366.1:0-4870 GCA_038246615.1 Burkholderiales bacterium | reverse complement strand
GGCAAGTGGTCGTCGTGCTTGGCGATGACCACCTGGGCCAGCAGGCCGGGCGCCGGGACACCCTTGTCGATGATCTGCGCCGGCATGGGCGCGGCCTGGATCGTCTGGCAGCACGCGCAAGCGTATTTGCCGCGGATGTGACGCTGCACGAAGAACTGCGCGGGCACGCAGTCGAGCTGCTCGCTGATTTCTTCGCCGACGCGCTTGAAGGCTTGGCCACAGGCGCAGTGGGTGTCCTGGATTTCGTGGTGGTGATCGATGCGCGGCAGGTCGGCCGGGAAGGGTTTGCGCACGGCACGGAGTGGCGCAACAGGCGGCACCGGCGGGGTGGCTGGCAGTGCCGGGCTGGCAGCAGCAGCAGCGTCTTCCTCGCGCGTATCGGCCACGATCAGGTCGAACAGCACGGCCTGGACGCTGCCGTCCAGGCTCTCGGCCGACGAACCAAAGCGCCAGCGCTTCAGGCGCGCGATCTCGAAGTTCAGCGCTTCGATCTTGGTTTGCTTGAACTTCACATCCGCCTGCAGCCGTTCGATGACGCTGTGCAGCGGGGCCAGCACATCGCAGCCGGGCGAAGCCTCGGGTGCGCTGGTGCTGGTGGTTTCGAGCATGGCAGCCATCATGCCCCTCGCGCGTGCGCGCGAGAATCGGGACATTCGCCAATGGACTTCGTCGCCCGCGCATAGGTCAAATCACGGTGATCGGCTGCGGTGCCGACCTGGTCAAGCGCTGCCACGGCAGGCCCGCCACCAGCCAGTCGAATTGCTCGGCCGACAGCGCCATCGAGCCCGCACCGTCGCCCGGCCACGCGAAGCCCCCGGCCTGCAGCCGGCGCGTGCAAAGCCACATCCCCACGCCGTCGTAGACCAGCACCTTCAATCGGTCGGCGCGCCGGTTGGCGAACACGTAGGCATGGTGCGGCTGCGCGCCCGTGGCAAAGCCGCGCAACACCTGGGCCAGCAGCACGTCGATGCCTCCGCGCAGGTCGCTCACTCCAAGGGCCAGCCAGATCGCCTCCACCCGGATCATCGGGTGTACTCGCGCAGCCAGAGCGCCAGTTCACGCGTATGCGCCAGCGGCCAATGCATCTCGACCCGCCCAGCTCCCGCGCCAAGCTCCAGCCGAACGTTCGGGCCGCCAGCCACCGATGGGGCCACCGCTGCCACGCGCGCTGCCACGAATCCGCCAGGTCGAGCCGGCTTCGCCGCCTCGACCCCATCCAAGCGCGCCTGCCACCGTGCTGCGTGCGCACACCAGCTCTGCAGCGACAACAACTCCACGGCGTTCGCCGCCGCCCACGCCTTGGCCTTCATGCCCGAGGCCCGATACGCCGACACCTGCTCCAGACATCGCTCCATCCGTTCCCGATCCATATCCGCCTCGCTTGCCTTGTCGTTTTGGTGAACACAAGGTTCTCAGCTTCAGGTTCGGGCGGATAGATGGGTTGGCGGAACGCTTACGGACAGCCGACGCAAGGCTGCGGCCCAGCAACGGGCCCGACGCGAGATGCAGGAGCGGCTGCAAGATGCGCTGGACCGGCTGCCCGAACTGGAGGCGATCAAGCGGCGCAACGGCAGCAAGGCCGAAGAAGCGCGGGCGTCGAGCACCGACGCCGATGCCAGCGTCATGAAGATGGCCGACGGCGGCTACAGGCCGGCCTACAACACCCAGTACGCCAGCGACTGCGACAGCCAAGTCATCGTGGGCGTGGAGGTCAGCACCAGCGGTTCGGACATGGCGCAGCTCGCACCCATGGTCGAGCAGATCGAACAGCGCCTGGGCAGCGCGCCGCAGAAGATGCTCGTCGACGGCGGCTACCCCGCGCACGCGCAGATCGACGCGGTGGCTGACAAGACCGAGGTCTATGCGCCGGTGCCCGAGGCGCGGGCCAAGAAGGACGACGAGGGCAACGAGGTCCAGCAGGACAAGCACGAGCCCAAGCCCGATGACAGCGCGGCAGTAGCGAGCTGGCGACAGCGCATGGCCACCGAAGAGGCCAAGGCGCTGTACAAGCGGCGAGCCGCGACGGCCGAATGCGTCAACGCGCAGGCACGTAACCGCGGCCTGCAGCGCATGCCTGTACGGGGGCTGCAAAAGGTTCGCTGTGTGGCACTGCTGTTCGCGCTGGCGCACAACCTGATGCGCACGTTGGCACTGGCGCCGCAGTTGCTGGGTCTGAGCACAACTCCGTCTGCAGCAGGGGCAGGTACTGTATGAAGACCGAAAAGCTCAGGGTAGACCCGCAAATCGGACCCTTGCTCGTGCCAGACAGCTCGCCGAGCGCACCGCTCGCGCCTGCGGCTTCGTCAACCGCTTCGCTGAATAAGGCCGGACCTTCGGTCAGCGCGATGCGAATGCTTCACAGACTCTGACCCGGCGGGCCACCGTGTGGCCGCCGCCCAACCGGCTTGGCCGGGCCGCAGGCGTTACGGCGCTGGGCGCTGCCCGGCAATCCAGGCGTCGATCTGCCTGTCCAGCACGTTCAGCGGCACCGCGCCCTGGTCCAGCACCGCCAGGTGGAAGCGGCGGATGTCGAAACGCGCACCCAGTGCGGCGCGGGCGCGTTCGCGCAGTTCGATGATCTTCAGCTGGCCGACCATGTAGCCCAGCGCCTGGCCCGGCCAGCTGGTGTAGCGGTCGATTTCGCTTTCCACCAGGCCGCGGCTCTCGCCGCTTTGCGCCAGCAGGTAGTCGATGGATTGCTGCCGGCTCCAGCCCAGATCGTGCAGGCCGGTGTCGACCACCAGGCGCGCGGCGCGCACCATCTGCCACTGCAGGTGGCCAAAGCGGCTGGGCGGGTCGCTGTACAAGCCCAGCTCGAAGCCCAGGGTCTCGGCATACAGCGCCCAGCCTTCGCTGTAGGCCACATACCCGGCCGACCGGCGAAAGCGCGGCAGCTCGCCCAGCTCGCTGGCGCGGGCAATCTGCAGGTGGTGGCCAGGCACGGCCTCGTGTGCCACCAGGGTTTCCATGCCCCAGATCGGCCGGGTCTTGTAGGCCAACGCGTTGGCGTTGAACCAGCCGGGGCGGCTGCCGTCCAGGCCCGGACCGTCGTAAGACGCGGCCGCATCGGCGCCCATGTGCGCTGGCATGGCGCGCACGCCCCAGGGCGCGCGCGGCAGCTCCGCAAACAGCCTCGGCAGCTCGGCGTCCAGCCGCTTGCCGATGTCGCGGTAGCCGGCCAGCAGGGCCTCGGGGCTGGTGTGGAAGTACTGGGGGTCGGTGTTGAGGTGCTTGACGAAGCTGCTGAAATCGCCCGTCCAGGCCATGTCGCGCATCACCTGGGCAATCTCGCCCCGCAGCCGCGCCACCTCGCGCAGGCCGATGGCGTGCACCTGCTGCGGTGTGAGCGTGGTGGTGGTGGTGTTGCTGTGCACCAGCGCGGCGTACACCGCCGCGCCGCCGGGGTACAGGCTCAGGTTGCCGGCGGTGGGTGCAGCGGCCGCATAGGGGCCGGCCACAAAGTTGCGCAGGCGGCGCACCGCCGGCAGCACGTGGCCGCTGATCACCGTGCGTGCCCGTGCCTGCAGTGCGGCCTGGTCGGCCGCCGCCATGTCACTGCCCAGCCGGGTGAAGGGCTCATAGAACGGGCTCTTGTCCAACGCCGTGCCGGCACCGGCTGGGGTCGGTTGTGCCAGTTGCACGTCCAGCGTAGCGATCACCCGGTCGAGCACCGGCCGTGCCGCCACCCAGCCCAGTGCCAGGCCTTCGCGCAGGCGCGCCAGCTCCTGGTCTACCCGCAGCGGGTAAGCTGCCAGCCGGGCCAGCACCTGCTCGGCCTGCGCAGTGGTGGCGGCGGGGCTGGCTTGCAGCAGCCCAGGCAGGCCGGTGTGGAAGCCGCCCTGCGCACCCAGGGTCATGCGGCGATAGCCGCGCAGCGGCTCGAAGGCCAGGTCGTCTTCAATGCCGTGGATGAACAAGTCCAGCGATGTGCGGTCGGCGGCGCTCAGCGCCTGGCGGTCGATGGCTTGTGCCGCACGCAGCTGGCGGCGCAGTTCGGCAAAGCCGGCGGCTTCTGCTTCGGGCGACGCGTCGTCCAGCTTGTCACCGTAGCGGTTGTCGCCGACATAGGTGGCCCAGCCGGGGTAGCGCCGCATGTTGTCTTCCCAGGCGGTGTCGAACAGCGTGTGCAACGCGGTGGCCGCAGGGCTGCGCGTCGGGGTGGCAAGTGTGGTGGGTGCGGCAGGTGTGTCGGGTGCGGCAGCCTTTGCCAAGGGGCCGCTGGCGCAGCCGAAGAGCAGGCAGACCACCACGGCGGCGGGTGCCAGCATGGCGCAGCGGGGCAGGGCGTGGTGCAAGCGCATGGCGGGTTTGCTGGCGGGGTGGACGGCAGCGGGATTCAACGCGTGGTCAGCCCCGGCGCCATCTGCAGGCCGGCGCAGGGGTCGGTGCGCGGCTGGGCGGGGGTGCTGATCTGCGCATCGTAGGCGCCACTGGCGCTGCCGTCACCCGCTTCCAGGAACCCGACCACCCGGGAATTCGCACGCACATAGGGCGCCAGCCAGCGTGGCACGCCGATGTCGGCCCGCACATGGCCATTGCCAGCCAGCAACACCACGCCGCGCCCGGCATGTTGGGCCACCAGGCGGGCCATGAACTGGTCACGCGCCAACTGGGCCAAGGCCAGCCGCGCGGCGGTGGCGGCGTTGAGCTGGCCGCAGTGGCTGGCTTCGATGCTGGCAGCCTGGGCCTGGGCGATGTCATCGGGCACATCGGCGCGCCAGCCGGTGGCGGCCAGGCCGGTCTGCATCACCGTGCGCGCCTCGGTGCGCGACACATTCGCCGCCATGATCGGCAGGCCATGCGCCAGGGCGAGGCGGATGTAGGGGCGGTAGAACGGCCATTGCCAGCCAGGCCCGCCGCCGCCGGCCTG
>JBBRVT010000365.1:0-4907 GCA_038246615.1 Burkholderiales bacterium | reverse complement strand
TGATGACCAGCGGCTTGCGGAACATGCGCACCATCTGCCGGTGCAACAGGTGGAAGATCTGGCTGGCCGAGGTGGGCTGCACCACCTGCATGTTGTTGTCGGCCGACAACTGCATGAAGCGCTCCAGCCGCGCCGAGCTGTGCTCGGGGCCCTGCCCTTCGTAGCCATGCGGCAGCAGCAGCGTGAGGCCGTTTGCCCGGCCCCATTTCACCTCGCCCGAGGCGATGAACTGGTCGATCACCACCTGCGCGCCGTTGACGAAGTCGCCGAACTGCGCCTCCCAGATGGTCAGCGTGTTGGGTTCGGCACTGGCGTAGCCGTACTCGAAGCCCAGCACCGCTTCTTCCGACAGGATGGAATCGATCACGGTGAAAGGCGCCTGGCTCTCGGCCACGTGCTGCAGCGGCGTGTAGCTGCCGATGTCCCACTTCTCGCGGTTCTGGTCGTGCAGCACCGCATGGCGGTGCACGAAGGTGCCGCGGCCGCAGTCCTCGCCCGACAGGCGCACCGCATAGCCGCTGGCCACCAGCGAGGCATAGGCCAGGGTCTCGCCCATGCCCCAGTCGACGTTGATCTCGCCACGACCCATGGCGCCGCGGTCGGCCAGCACCTTCTCGACCAGCGGGTGCACCTTGAAGTTGGCGGGCACCGTGGTGACACGCTCGGCCAGACGACGGATCTCGGCCAGCGGCAGCGCGGTGTCGGCCGCATCGGTCCACTTCTTGCCGAGGAAGGGCGCCCAGTCGACCGCGTACTTGCTCTTGAAGTTGGTCAGCACCGGGTCCATGGTGTGGCGGCCTTCGTCGAAGGCGGCGCGCAACTGCTTGACCATGTCGTCGGGGCCGCTCGGCGGCAGCACGTCCTGCGCCACCAGCTTCTCGCCATACAGCCTGCGGGTGCCGGGGTGGGCGGCGATCTTCTTGTACATCAGCGGCTGGGTGAGCGAAGGCGTGTCCTGCTCGTTGTGGCCCAGCTTGCGGAAGCAGATGATGTCGACGACCACGTCTTTCTTGAAGTGCTGGCGGTAGTCCAGCGCCATCTGCGTGCACAGCACCACCGCCTCGGGGTCGTCGCCGTTCACGTGCAGCACCGGCGCCTCGATCATCTTGACCACGTCGCTGCAATACAGCGTGCTGCGGCTGTCGCGCGGGTCGCTGGTGGTGAAGCCGATCTGGTTGTTGATGACGATGTGCAGCGTACCGCCGGTGTAGTAGCCGCGCGTCTGTGCCAGTGCCAGGGTCTCCATCACCACACCCTGACCGGCAAAGGCGGCGTCGCCATGCACCAGCACGGGCAGCACCTCGGCGCCGGTCTTGTCGCCGCGCCGGTCCATCCGGGCTTTGACCGAGCCTTCGACCACCGGGTTAACGATCTCGAGATGGCTGGGGTTGAAGGCCAGGCTCAGGTGCAACGGGCCGCCGGGGGTGGTGATGTCGGAGCTGAAGCCCTGGTGGTACTTCACGTCGCCCGAGGGCAGGTTCTCGGGCGCGGTGTGGTCGAACTCCGCAAACAGGTCCTTGGGCATCTTGCCCAGGGTGTTGACCAGCACGTTCAGCCGGCCGCGGTGGGCCATGCCGATCACCATCTCCTGCACGCCGTGGGTGCCGGCGCGCTGCACCACCTCGTCCATGCTGGCGATGAAGCTTTCGCTGCCCTCCAGGCTGAAACGCTTCTGGCCCACGTACTTGGTGTGCAGGTAGCGCTCCAGGCCTTCGGCTGCGGTCAGTCGGTCGAGGATGTGCTTTTTCTGGTTGATGTTGAAGCTGGGCTTGCTGCGGATGGATTCCAGCCGCTCCTGCCACCAGCGCTTCTCGGCCGGGTCAGTGCAGTGCATGAACTCCGGGCCGATGGTGCCGCAGTAGGTCTCACGCAGCGCCTGCACGATCTCGCGCAGCGTCATGTTCTCGGACTTGCCGAAGTAGGTGTTCACCGCGCTGAAGGTGATGTCCATGTCGGACTCGCTCAGGTCGTAGAACGCTGGCTCCAGCTCGGGAATCTTGGGACGCTCGGCGCGCTTGAGCGGATCCAGGTCGGCCCAGCGGCTGCCCAGAAAACGGTAGGCGGCGATCAATGACTGCACATGCACCTGCTTGCGCGCCACGGCCAGGTCGGCCGAGCTGGCCTTCAGCGCGAAGGCGTTGGCCTTGGCGCGTTGGGCGAAGCTTTCCACCACCGGGGCGTGGGCGACGTCACGTGCTTCGGAGCCATCGGCCGCCGGCACGTTCTGCAGGTTGTCGAAATAGGTGCGCCAGTTGTCGGGCACGCTGCCGGGGTTGTCGAGATAGGCTTCGTAAAGCTCTTCGACGTAGGGCGCATTGCCACCGAACAGGTACGAGGTGGACCTGTGTTGCTGCATCATCGTTCGCTCACCTTTTGCCCCGGTTTCCAGGGCACGGATGGGTTGAAAACCTTCCGCGACCCGGCTCGACCGGTTGGCGGATTGCGACCCGCCTTGCTGCTGGTCCGGGAAGACGTCTCGACCGGCTCTGCAGCCGCTCAGCAAGGGGCACGAAAGGGCCTTGTTTTGATTCGCGAGCCGCAATGTAGCACTGTTGTTTTTCGGCGGCCTCGCAGGATTAGACACCCGCCAGCCTTCTGTTTGGCTGACAACAGACCGGCTTTGGCGCCCAGACTCTCGGCCTGATGGCGCACACGGTGATCTATCTGCATGCAGCGGCGCCGCCCAAGCCGGCCGTGGGTGCGGCCTGCAACGGCTGTGGCGTGTGCTGCGCCTGGCAACCCTGCCCGCTGGGCGTGCTGGTCACCGGCAGGCGCCACGGTCGCTGTGCGGCTTTGCGCTGGGACGATGCTGCCACCCACTACCGCTGTGCAATGGTGCAGGCGCCAGAATCGGCCTGGCCCGCCCTGCCCCGGCCGTTGCGCCCGTTGCTGCGCAGCCTGGCACGGCGCTGGATCGCCGCCGGCACGGGCTGCGACTGCGACGCCGACGCCGAGGCCGCCCCGCGCCTGGCTGAACGGCCTGCGGGAACATCCTCTGCGGGCTGCGGCAGCTTGCCCCTAGCATCCGATGTTCTTGAAACCCCGGGAGCCTCCCCATGACTTTGAAACTCGCGTTGAAGGGCGCCGCAGCGACGGCGCTGCTGGCCGCCGCCCTGGCCCTGGCGCCGGTGCAGGCCAACACCCTGCGCTGGGCCGCCCAGAACGACATCCTGACGCTGGACCCGCATTCCCAGAACCACGCCACCACCAATGCCATCCTGCAGCACGCCTATGAGGGCCTGACCCGCTACAACGCCAAGTACGAGCCCGAGCCGGCGCTGGCCACCAAGTGGACTTACATCAGCCCCACCCAGGTGCGCTTCGACCTGCGCCGTGGTGTGAGATTCCATGACGGCTCGCCCTTCACCGCCGACGATGTGGTGTTCTCCTTCGGCCGCATCAAGCAGCCGCAGGGCACGATGTCGATCTACGTGGCCGGCATCAGCGAGGTGAAGAAGATCGACGACCACACTGTCGACTTCATCCTGGCCGGCCCCAACCCGGTGCTGCTGCGCAACATCGGCGACTTCTTCATCATCGGCAAAATCTGGGCGGAGAAGAACAAGACCGCCAACGTGCAGGATTACAAAGCCAAGGAAGAGAATTTCGCCTCGCGCAACGTCAACGGCACCGGCAGCTACCGCATCACCGGCTGGACGCCCGACCAGCGCATCACCTTGAGCGCCAACCCCGACTGGTGGGACAGGGCCAGCGCCAGCAACGTGACCGAGGTGGTCTACACCCCCATCAAGGCCGACGCCACCCGCGTGGCGGCGCTGCTGTCGGGCGACGTGGACATGGTGACCGACCTGCCCACGCAAGACGTGGCCCGGCTGCGCGGCGACGGCAAGCTGAAGGTGCTGGACGGCAACGAGGTGCGCACCATCTTCATCGCACTCGACCAGTTCAGCCCCGAGCTGAAGTACAGCGACGTGAAGGGCAAGAACCCGTTCAAGGACAGGCGGGTGCGTGAGGCGCTGAACATCGCCATCGACCGCGAGGGCATCAAGCGCGCCACGATGCGCGGGCTGTCGCTGCCGGCCTCCATCATCGTGGCGCCGGGGGTGAACGGCCATTCAGCCGAGCTGGATGCACCGATCAAGCCCGACCCCGAGCGCGCCAAGCGGCTGCTGGCCGAGGCCGGCTACCCCAACGGCTTCGAGTTCCAGCTGAGCTGCCCGAACAACCGCTACGTCAACGACGAGGAGATCTGCCAGAACCTGGTGTCGATGTGGGCGCGCATCGGCGTGAAGACCAAGCTTGCAGCCGAGGGCTTTGCCACCTTCATCCAGAAGGTGCAGAACTTCGACACCAGTGCCTACCTGCTGGGTTGGGGCGTGGCCACCTTCGACGCGCAGTACAGCCTGCAGTCACTGGTGCACACACGCACCAGCGGCGCGGACGGCAACTTCAACTTCGGCCGGGTGAGCGACGCGCAGGTGGACAAGCTGGTCGACGCGATGAAGACCGAGACCGACCTGGCCAAGCGCAACGGCATGATCCGCGAGGCCTTGCTGCGCACCCGTGACGAATACCTGTATGTGCCGCTGCACCACCAGCTGCGGCCCTGGGCGATGAAGGCCAGCGTGACCACGCTGCACCGCGCCGACGACCGGCCTGCAGCGCGCTTCACGAACGTGAGGTGACGCTGACTGGCAGCTGAAGACACGGGGCCCTGCGGGGCCCCGTTGTCCTTGTGCCCACGCCGGGCATCGGATGCGATGGGAGCCGGTGGTCGTCGGTCTCGGGCTCGTTGCTGTCTTTGCCGTTGTTGAACAGCCGACATTCACAGTTCGAGGCGAGGCCGAGGACGGCGGGTGACTGGCTGACTCCGTGTCATTCCGGGCCTTCGGCCCTCCCTACTTTCCCTGCGTCAGCCAGTCACCCGCCGTCCTCGTCCTGGAGGC
>JBBRVT010000364.1:0-4918 GCA_038246615.1 Burkholderiales bacterium | reverse complement strand
CGGGATAGACGACAAATTCGCTCTTCTTCGCCGCCGCGCTGCCCCCCGCCAGCGCCACCTTCATCTGTTCGACCGTGTCCAGCGGGATGCCGGTGTCCTTCTCGCCGTACAGGCCCAGCACCGGGGCATGCAGGCCGGCGGCGACGTCCACCGGGTGCTGCGGCGTGAGCGTGCTCTTCTGCCCCACCAGGCGCCCGTACCAGGCCACACCGGCCTGCACCGCCGGGCTGTGCGCGGCGTACAGCCAGGTGATGCGCCCGCCCCAACAAAACCCGGTGACGCCGACCTTCCTGGCATCGGCACCCTGGCCCGCGGCCCAGGCCACGGCATGGTCCAGGTCGCGCATGACCTGGGCGTCGGGCACCTTGGAGACGACCTCGGCGATCAATTTGCCGACTTCGCCATAGGCCGAGGCGTCCCCCTGGCGCACGAACAACTCGGGCGCGATGGCGAAGTAACCGGCGCGGGCGAAACGCCGGGCGACGTCGGCGATGTACTCGTGCACGCCGAAGATCTCGCTGATCACGAGCACCACCGGCGCGTTGGCCTTGCCCGTGGGCGCAGCGCGGTAGGCGGGCATGCGGAAGTCGCCCACGGGGATCATCACCTCGCCGGTGACCAGGCCGTCGCTGGGCGTCTTGACCTGGGTCTGCGACATCACCGGCCCCACCGCGGCGGCGAAGCCGCTGCCGACCGCGCCACGCACGAAGTCGCGGCGGTTGAAGCCGCTGCTGGCCGGGACCAGGGTGTCGAATTCTTCTTTCAGCATGGGGTTCTCCGTGAGGTTGAAGTTCGGCGGAACCACGGATTCTAGGAAGCCGCGTCGTGCCCCATGGGCACAATCCCCGCATGCCGATCAATGCCAACCCGGGCGGACAACTTGCCGCCATCGACATGGGGTCCAACAGCTTCCGCCTGGAACTGGCCCAGTTGCAGCACGGCCGCTATCGCCGCATCGATTACCTCAAGGAAACCGTGCGCCTGGGCGCCGGGCTCGATGGCGACGGCCATCTGTCGGAAGAAGCGCAGCAGCGCGGGCTGGCCTGCCTGCGCAAATTCGCCAGCCGGCTGGAGGGCCTGCCCCCGACCCAGGTGCGCGCCGTGGCCACGCAGACGCTGCGCGAGGCGCGCAACCGCAATGCCTTTCTGCTGCGCGCGCAAGAAGCGCTGGGCTACCCGATCGAGGTCATCTCCGGGCGCGAAGAAGCGCGGCTGATCTACAGCGGCGTGACCCATCTGCAGCCCGACGCCGACGCCGACGAACCGCGGCTGGTGATCGATATCGGCGGGCGCAGCACCGAGCTGATCCTGGGCCGCGGCCGCACGCCGCTGGTGGTCGAGAGCTTCGGCGTCGGCTGCGTCAGTCTGTCGATGCGCTTCTTTCCCGAAGGCCGCATCACCGAGGCCGGCTTTCGCGGCGCCCAGGTGGCTGCCGGGGCCGAACTCGAAGAAGCACTGGAGCCCTTTGCGCGCCGCCACTGGAAGCGGGCGCTGGGCAGCTCGGGCACGGCCGGCGCGGTGTCGCATGTGCTGGCCGACGCCGGCATCAGCGACGGCCGCATCACACCTTCGGGCCTGCGCTGGTGCATCGAGCGCTGCATCGCGGCCGGCCGCATGGACGCCATCAACCTGCCCGGGCTGAAGCCCGAGCGCCGCGCCGTGCTGCCCGGCGGGCTGGCCATCCTGTACACGCTGGCGGCGCACTTCGACATCACCGAGCTGTTCCCGGCCAAGGGCGCGTTGCGTCAGGGTGTGGTCATCGACCTGCACGACCGACTGCAGGCGCAGCAGCGGCAACGCGGCGGCGACCTGCGCGACGCGTCGGTGGCGGCGCTGCAGCAGCGCTTCGCGGTCGATGAAGTGCACGCGGGGCGTGTGGCGGCCCTGGCACTGGCGATGTTCGACGCCGCGCAGCCGGGCATGGCGGCCAGCGACGACGCGCCCGGTGGCAGCGACGCGCGGCGTGAACTGGGCTGGGCCTGCGCACTGCACGAGATGGGGCTGATGGTGTCGCACCACGACCACCACCGCCACAGCGCCTACCTGCTGGCGCATGTCGATGCACCCGGCTTCAGCCAGAGCCAGCAGCGGCGCATCGGCGAGCTGGTGCTGGGCCAGCGCGGCGGCCTGCGCAAGCTGGAGCCGCAGCTGGCCAGCGAGATCTTCGCCTGGCAGGTGCTGTGTCTGCGCCTGGCCGTCATCAAGTGCCATGCCCGCGGCACACCCGACCTGGGCGCGCTGGGGCTGCGGGCGCGCGGCCGCGAAGCGGTTCTCGACTTCGGCCCGGCCTGGGCCGAGAGCCATCCGCGCACCCTGTACCTGCTGCATGAAGAGGCCGCGGCCTGGGCCCGTGGCGGACCGTTGCGGCTGGTGCTGCCGCTGTAGACGAGGGTGCGGCCGGATGGCCGCGGGCGCGGTGGCAGGGCCCAATGCGTCAACTTCCGGAGTCGACGATGCCCGCCGTTCCTGCCCGCCGCCATGTGCGGCGCTGCGCGCACCACAAGCATCGTCAAGCTGCGCCGGGCCGGCGTTATCCGGCCATCCCTTGGGCGGTCTTGCTGGCCACCGTGCTGCTGGCCGCGACGGTGGTATTGCCCGGCATGGCGCAGGCGCACAAGGTTGCGGCAGCAACCGCGACCTCGGGCACGACACACGGCGCGCCGCCCGCACCGGAATCGCTGCGCGCGCTGCGGGCGCAGGAAAAGCAGCGCACCGGCCTGTACCGGGCCTGGTTCCCTGACCTGGCCATCGCGCGCCGTGCGGCAGTGACCCTGCATGGCGAGTTGATGGAGACCGACTACGCCGCCGGCTGGCAGGTGTTCGAGCTCGACGGCGCACAGATCGCGATGCTGCAGCGCTTCGGCTACGCGCGCATCGAGCCGGCCACCGACTTCATGCGCCGTCGCGACGCCTTTGTCGATGCCATCGAAGCGGCGGCCGCAGCGGGCCGTGCAGGCGGCCTGGACGACAGCAGCGTCGGCATCCAGGCCATCCCGGGCTATGCCTGCTACGAGACGGTGGAAGAGACCTATGCCACCGCCACCGGCCTGGCCGCCACCTACCCGCAATTGGCGCGCTGGAATCTGGTCGGCCAGAGCTGGCAGAAGACGGCGGGCGCGGGCGGCTACGACATCGGCGTGCTGGTGCTGAGCAACAGCGCGGTGCAGCCGGCGGCCGGGCCCAAGCCCAAGCTTTTCATCCACTCGGCCATGCATGCGCGCGAGTACGTGACCGCGCCGCTGGCGCTGGCCTTCGCGCGCCAGTTGCTGCTGGGCCATGGCGTCGATGCCGACATGACCTGGGTGCTGGACCACCACGAGGTGCACCTGATGCTGCACGTCAACCCCGACGGCCGCAAACGTGCCGAGGCCGGGCTGTCCTGGCGCAAGAACACCAACACCGCCTATTGCGGCGCCACCAGCAACAGCCGCGGCGCCGACCTGAACCGCAACTTCAGCTTCGGCTGGAACACCACCAACGGCCAGGGCTCCAGCGGCACCCCGTGCAACGCCACCTACCGCGGCCCGACGTCATCGTCCGAGCCCGAAACGCGCGTGGTCGAGGCCTATGTGCGTGGCCTGTGGCCTGACCGCCGCGGCCCCCAGCCCGGCGACGCTGCGCCGGCCGACACCAGTGGCATCCACATCGACCTGCACAGCTACAGCCAGCTGGTGCTGTGGCCCTGGGGCGCCACGGCGGCGCCGGCGCCGAACGGCACCGCGCTGGCGACGCTGGGGCGGCGCTTCGCCTGGTTCAACAATTACTCGCCGACGCAGTCGATCGGCCTGTACCCCACCGACGGCACCAGTGACGGCCCCAGCTACGGTGAACTGGGCGTGGCCGCGTACACCTTCGAGCTGGGCACCAGCTTCTTCCAGACTTGCAGCGTGTTCGACAACACCATCAAGCCGAACAACCTGCCGGCCCTGCTGTACGCCGCCAAGGTGGTGCGTGCGCCCTACCTGCTGCCGGCCGGGCCCGAGGTGACCGCGCTGGTCCTGGCCGTGGCCGGGCCGGTGCCGGCCGGTGCGCAGGCCGCCTTGACGGGCACAGCCACCGACACGCGCTTCAACCAGAGCAACGGCAGTGAAGCGGTGCAGGCGGTCACGGCTGCCACGGCCTACATCGCCACGCCGCCGTGGGAGCCGGGCGCCGTGGCGCTGCCACTGCAGCCCGCCGATGGCAGCTTCGACAGCAGCACCGAAGCTTTGTCCGGCAGCCTGCCCACCGCCGGCCTGCCGCCGGGGCGGCACCTGGTCTATGTGCAGGCCAGCGACGCCAGCGGCCAGCTGGGGCCGGTGTCTGCGGTATTCCTGGACGTGGCCGCGCCGACGATCACGCTGACCGCCACGCTCAACCTCATCCGCGGCACGCGCTACGCCGCCAATCTGCGCTGGAGCGGTGCCACCGGCGTCACCGTGGACTTCTGGCGCAACGGGATCAGGGTGAAGACGGTGCCCAACAGCGGCAAGCTCAGCGAATCGCTGCCGGGCCCGGGCACGCGCAGCTACAAGATCTGCCTGACCGGTTCGGCCACGCTGTGCTCGGCGACGCAGCAGGTGTCTTACTGAGGGCGCGGCCGGTGTCTTGCTGAAGGCGTGACAGGTGCGCGGCCTGTGCAGGGCCGGCGCGGTGCTGTGGCAACTACACCTGCTCCGGCCCGATGACCGCGTGCAGCACCACCTGCAGCACGCCTTCCCGTTCGCGCGCACGCAGCCACCACACGCCGCCCTTTTTCACCGCCCAGGGCTGGGCCTGGCCCGACAGCAGGTAGGCTGCGGCCAGGCCCAGCGTCGGCTGGTGGCCGATGACGAGCACGGGCTCGCGGCTCTCGGGCCAGCGGGCGGCCTGCAGCAGGCCGTCGACGTCGCCCTCGGGGGCCAGTGCGGGCACGGTCTTGAACTTGCGCTCCAGCGCG
>JBBRVT010000363.1:0-4922 GCA_038246615.1 Burkholderiales bacterium | reverse complement strand
GGGGCGGCCTGAGTTCCGGTCAAGCCGGGGCGGCCTGAAACCCGGTCGGGCCAGGACGGGCAGCACGGGGCGTCAGACATCGGCCAGCAGGCCGGTGGATGTCGCCTCGGCAGCCAGCTTGCCTTCGGCGTTGTAGAGCGCCGCCTGCAGGAAGGCCACCCGCTTGCCGCGGCGGATCACCCGGCCCTCCACCCAGCCATCGCCCGGGCCCACCTTCTCGTAGAAGCTGACCTTGATCTCCAGGCTGAACACGGTCTGGGCATGGTCGGTGTCGTGCAGCACCGCGTGGGCCATCGCCGCGTCCAGCCAGGCGGTGATGAAGCCACCCTGGGCGATGGTGCCGTTGGTGTGGCAGTAGGCGCGCCGCACGGTGAAGGCGGCCCGCAGGGTCTTGCGCGCCGCGTCCCAACCTGTCACGTGGAAGCCGCCCATGGACTCGCTGAGGGCCTGGCCGGAGCGGATGCGTGCGTCGAGATCGTCGTCCATGGGCTTGGTCAGGTGGGGTTCGGTTTCAACGGTGGTCGATGGTGGTCGATGGTGGCCGGATCAGTGCGGTGCGTCGGCAGCCGGCCACGGTGCGGCCCGGGTCAGAGAAGACACGGGTGCCGTCCGGGTCCTCGGGCACCAGGGCGCGGTCCAGCGGGCAGAGCCCGCCATCGATGCCGCCCAGCGGCGTCACCTTCAGGGTCTGAGAGCCTGAGACGGCGCAGGCGCCGTCTGGATGTCGGTGACGACATAGCCGCTGGCGCCCTTCTGGGCGGTGAAGCGGATCTTGTCGCCCACCTTGACCCGTTCGAGCATGGTGCTGTCCTGGACCTGGAACACCATCGTCATCGGTGGCATGTCGAGATTCTTGATCTCGCCGTGCCGGATGGTGATCTTCTTCGCGTCCTTGTCGACCTTGCGGATCTCGCCATCGGTCATGTCGGTGGCCGATGCCGCTGCTGCGGGTTGCTCCAAGGTCGGTGCGTCGGGCTTGGGCTGCGCCAGCACAGGCATGGCCAGTGCGGCCAGCAATGCAGCGGTGGTGATCGTCTTCATGGTGGTGCTCCTTGTCAGGCGTTGGTGTTCAGATGCGCGGTGATGGCGCCACGCCTGTCGGTGTGGCAGGGCGCCTGGTGGGCCAGCGCAGCGCCTGCGCAGGCCAGCGCGGGCGGCAGGACCCAGGTCTCGATCATCGTCATCGGGTCCCTTGGTCCGGCTGGTGCGACGACCCGGCGGCGCACGCTCAGTGGCCGCCGTGGCCACCGGCGGGCTTGCGCACCGTGACCTCGACCGGTGTGGCGGGCGTGCCCACCGCGCGCATGGCACCGGTGCCCTCGGCCTGGCGGCGCTCGGGTTCGGCCAGCGTGCCGGTCCATTCATAGGCGACGGTGCCGGCGGGGTGCTTGAACCAGCCCGGGTCGCGGTAGTCGCCGCGCGGCTGGTCCTTGCGCACCTTCAGCACGCTGAACATGCCACCCATGCCGACGGCGCCGAACGGGCCGGTGCCGGTCATCATGGCGGCGGTGTTGTCGGGCAGCGGCATCTCCATCTCGGTCATGTCGTGCATGCCGCGCTCGCCCATCACCATGTAGTCGGGGATCAGCTGGGTGATCTGCCGCACCACGCTGCGGTGGTCGACGCCGATCATCGTCGGCACGCCATGCCCCATCGCGTTCATCGTGTGGTGGCTCTTGTGGCAGTGGAAGCCCCAATCGCCTTCTTCGTCGGCCAGGAACTCGAGCTGGCGCATCTGCCCCACCGCGATGTCGGCCGTCACCTCGGGCCAGCGCGAGCCCTTGGGCGTGGGCCCGCCGTCGGTGCCGGTCACCGTGAACTCATGGCCGTGCAGGTGGATCGGGTGGTTGGTCATCGTCAGGTTGCCGATGCGCAGGCGCACCCGGTCGTTGTGGCGCACCACCAGCGGGTCGATGCCGGGAAAGATGCGGCTGTTCCAGCTCCACAGGTTGAAGTCGAGCATGGTCATGATCTTCGGCGTCGCGCTGCCCGGCTCGATGTCGTAGGCATTGAGCAGGAACACGAAGTCGCGGTCGACCTCGTCGATCAGCGGATGCCTGCCGTTCTTGTCGAGCTTCGGGTGGGTGATCCAGAAGCCCATCATGCCCATCGCCATCTGCACCATCTCGTCGGCATGCGGGTGGTACATGAAGGTGCCGGGCCGGCGCGCCACGAACTCGTAGACGAAGGTCTTGCCCGGCGGGATGGGCGGCTGGTTCAGGCCGGTGATGCCGTCCATGCCGTTGGGCAGGCGCTGGCCATGCCAGTGCACGCTGGTCACCTCGGGCAGCTTGTTGGTGACGAAGATGCGCACCCGGTCGCCCTCGACCACCTCGATGGTCGGCCCTGGGCTCTGGCCGTTGTAGCCCCACAGGTGGGCCTTGAAGCCGGGCGTCATCTCGCGCACCACCGGCTCGGCGACGAGGTGGAACTCCTTGACACCGTCGCGCATGCGCCAGGGCAGCGTCCAGCCATTGAGCGTGACCACCGGGTTGTAGGGCCGGCCGCTGCCGGGCGCCAGCGGCGGCATGGTGTCGGGCCTGGTCTGGATGACCGGTTCGGGCAAGGCCGCCATCGCCACCTTGCTGACGGATGCGGCTGCGACAGCCGCCGTGGCGGCACCTGCGCCGCCGATGAAATTGCGTCGGGAAACCATGGGTGTGTCCTTGGGCTCAGTGCGGGTCGGCGCCGCCGGCTCCGGCGGCTGCAGCCGGGCCGGCAGCAGGGGTGAGGCTGGGCTTGCCGATCAGCGCCATGTCCAGGTCGGCTTCGGCCAGCCAGAAGTCGCGCCGCGCCTCGATGGCGGCGTTGACGCTGCCGATCTGCATGCGGGTGTCGGCCAGCAGCTCGAACACGCCGATCAGCATGCCGTTGTAGCGCAGCAGGTTCTCCTCGGCGATCTGGCGGCGCAGCGGCACGATCTCGTCCTGGTGGTGGCGCGCGATGTCGTAGGCCGAGCGCCAGGCGGTGTAGGCCTCGCGCACTTCGGAGCGGGCGTTGATCGCCGTCTCGGCGGCACGGTGCACGGCCTGCATGTAGACCGCCTCGGCGCGGGCGATGCGGGCACCGCCGCCATCGAACAACGGCAGTTCGATGGCGATCTCCCAGCCGCGCTGGGTGGGCGCCTCGTTGGAGCTGTTGCGCACCGCGCCCAGCTCGAGCAGGTTGATGAAGCGCGTGGTCTTCGTCAGCCCAAGCTGGCGCGCCGTCTGCTCGGCGGCCAGCTTGGCGCCCTGCACGTCCAGGCGCTGGGCCATGGCCACACGCTCGATGTCCGGCCGGTCGGCCAGGTCGGCCGGCAGGTCGGGCAGGCGCGCGGGCAGGCTGAAGGCTGTCTGCCCGCCCCACAGGCCCAGCAGCCGCGTCAGCCGCTCACGCGATGCACGCTGCGCCTGCTCGGCCCGTGCCAGGGCCAGGCTGGCATCGGCATGGAAGCTCTGCTCACGGGCGCGCTGCAGCTTGCTGAAGTTGCCGACCTGCTCCATACGGCGCGCCAGCTCGGCGCCGGCCTCGGCGGCCTGCCGCACCTGGCGGGCATAGCGCAGCGACTCCTCGGCCGCCAGTGCGCTGATCCAGGCCTTGCGCGTGTCGGCGGCCAGCGCCAGCATCTGCATCGCCACCATCGCCTGGGTCTGCGCGAAGCGGCGTGCTTCAGCGGCACGGACCATCGGCAGCGCGATCAGCCGGGCCAGATTGAGGTGGATACCGCGTTCCAGTTCCATCTCGTCGCCACGCCTGAAGCGGCCGAAGCTGAAGCCTGGGTTGGGCAGGCTGCCTGCCTTCACCAGGTCGGCTTCGGTGATGCCCAGGTCCTGGAAACCGGCCTGCAGGCCGCGGTTGTTCAGCAGCGCGACCTGCACCGCGTCGTCGGCCGAGATCGGTTGGGCCAGCAGCGCGCTGATGCGTTGCGCGATGCGGTCCTGGTCGGCGGGCGTGCGCGCCCATTGCAGGTCTTTGCCGAGGCGGTCACGGGCGGTCTGCTCGACCACGCCAAAACCACCATCGGGGCTGAACGAGGCGCAGCCGCCGAGCAGCGTGGCTGTGGCCAGCAGGGCCAGCAGCGTGACGCGGCGCTGGCGCGGCAGGCGGCGTGGCGTGGCGCTGGGCTTGGCGCTGTGCTTGTCGGTGTGCTTGGTGGTGGTTCTCATGGCATCTTGTGCCCGCCATGCCCGTGGGGCATCGGCCTGGCCTGGGCATCACCGGCTTTGGGACCGGCTGGGGCCGCCGGTGTGGGTGCCGCCGGCGCGGCCGGGTCGGCTTGCTGCGCCTCACGCGCATAGGCGCGCCAGCCGCCGATGCGGGCGACGTTGTCGTTGGCCTCGCGCCAGGCGATGGGCGGCCGGTCGGGCTTGCGGCGATCGCGGCCGATGGCGGACTCGTAGACCATGCCGGGCACGGCCGCCTTCGCGTCGAGTGGATCGGCGTTGTGACTGGCAGGCACGGTGGGCTGGGCCGTGGCAGAGAGCGCCACGGCGCAGAGCCCCAGCGGCACGAGCCACGCCGGCTTGTGGAATCGGATTGGATGCATGACGGCCTCGCGTCGGATTCAGGGTGGCCCCTGCGGCCTGCGCAGCAGGGGCGGGAACTGGCTGCCGACCTGCCGAGGCATGCCAGACGCAGACCAGCCTTCAGACGCGAGAGGCGCGGGGAGGTCGGTCAGGTGCGTCGGACGCGAGCGCGTCGACGCTGACCAGGGCACTGGTGAAGACCACCGGCGGGGTTGGGATCACCGGGATCCGGGACATCAGGCTGGGCGGTGCCGACCCGGCGCAGCAGGCAGCGCACGCACTGCACTGGTACTTGGCCAGCGCGGGTGCGTCGCCCTGGATGTCAGGCTGGCCAGACGGGCTGCCGTGTCCGCTGCCCACTGCGCCCGCCGCACCGGTGTGGTGGTGAGACAGGTCGGCCTGGCGCAGCGGTTC
>JBBRVT010000362.1:0-4923 GCA_038246615.1 Burkholderiales bacterium | reverse complement strand
GGCTGCGCGCCGGTGCGCCTTGAGCGCCGGCGGTTGTCGATCTGACCCGACCAACCCGCGACCACCGACCCCTGCACAGCCGATGGCCGACCCTGCCCGCATCACCAACGCCCTGACCATCGACGTGGAAGATTATTTCCAGGTCTCGGCCATGGCGCCCTACATCCGCCGCAGCCAGTGGGACACCATCGAATGTCGTGTCGAGCGCAATGTCGACCGCATCCTGGCGCTGCTGGCCCGCCACGACACCCGGGCCACCTTCTTCACCTTGGGCTGGGTGGCGCAGCGCTACCCGCAGCTGGTGCGCAGCATCGTGGCGCAGGGGCATGAGCTGGCCAGCCACGGCTATGGCCACGAGCGTGTCAGCGACCTCAGCCGCGAGGCCTTCACCCAAGACATCGTGCGCGCCCGGCAGCTGCTGGAAGACGTGGGCGGCGTGGCGGTGCAGGGCTACCGTGCGCCCAGTTTTTCGATCGGTGAAGGCAATCTGTGGGCGTTCGACTGCCTGCAGCAGGCCGGCTACCGCTACAGCTCCAGCATCTACCCGATCAAGCACGACCATTACGGCATGCCCGATGCGCCGCGGTTCGCGCACGCCATCCGCGATGGGCTGATCGAGATCCCGATCACCACCGTGCGCCTGGGCCAGCGCAACCTGCCGTCCAGCGGCGGGGGCTGGTTCCGGCTGTTCCCGTACGCGCTGTCACGCTGGATGATCGGCCGCGTCAACCGTGAGGACAAGGCGGCCGCGATCTTCTACTTCCACCCCTGGGAGATCGACGACGGACAGCCGCGCGTGGCGGGCATCAACTTGAAGACGCGCTTCAGGCATTACGTGAACATCGGCCGCACCGAGCAACGGCTGAATCAACTGCTGCGTGATTTCGCCTGGGGCCGCATGGATGACATCTTCCTGCGCCAGCATGCGGGCATGGCGGCTCCGTCCGCCTCCCCACACTGACGCAGAGCGTGCCCGCGATGGAGATCAAACGCCTGCCCTGGCAGGACCAGGCCGTTGCCGCACGGTGGGACGCGTATGTTCAGGCGCACCCGCAGGCCACCTTCTTCCACCGCGCCGGCTGGCAGAACGTGATCTGCGGCGTGTACCGCCATGCCACGCAGTTTCTCTATGCCGAGCAGGACGGTCGCATTGCCGGCGTGCTGCCCTTGGCGCAGGTCAAGAGCAGGCTGTTCGGCCACGCGCTGACCTCGCTGCCCTTCGTGGTGTATGGCGGCGTGGTGGCCGATGACGAAGCCACCGCGCTGGCACTCGAAGGCGAGGCCCAGCGCATCGCCAAGGACCTGGGCGCCGAGCACCTGGAACTGCGCCACCTGGCCCACCAGCGCCATGCCGACTGGCCCCAGCAGGACTTGTACGTCACCTTCCGCAAGGCCATCCTGCCCGAGGAAGAGGCCAACATGCTGGCCATCCCGCGCAAGCAGCGCGCCATGGTGCGCAAGGGCATCAAGAACGGGCTGCGCAGCGAGATCGATACCGGCGTGGACCGCTTCTTCGCCCTGTATGCCGACAACGTGCACCGCCACGGAACGCCGGCCATGCCCAAGGCCTGGTTCCAGGCGCTGTGCGACGAGTTCGGTACCGATTGCGAGGTGCTGACGGTCGTCAACGCCGACGGCAAACCTGTGTCGTCGGTGCTCAGCTTCTACTGGCGCGACGAGGTGCTGCCCTTCTATGCCGGTGACGACGAGGCCGCACGCGACCTGGCCGGCAACGACTTCAAGTACTGGGAACTGATGCGCCGTGCCTGCGCCCGCGGGCTGAAGGTGTTCGACTACGGCCGCAGCAAGCAGGGCACCGGCTCTTACAGCTTCAAGAAGAACTGGGGCTTCGAGCCCACGCCGCTGCACTACGAGTACTGCCTGTACAAGCGCGACGCCGTGCCCCAGAACAACCCGAACAACCCCAAGTACCAGTTGCTGATCAAGGCCTGGCGCCAGCTGCCGATCGGCGTGGCCAACTGGCTGGGGCCGTTCATCGTGCGCAGCCTGGGCTGAGAGCCTGAGAGGCGGACAGGTTGCCATGGCCAAGCTGCTCTATCTGGTGCACCGCATGCCCTACCCGCCCAACAAGGGCGACAAGGTGCGCTCGTACCATCTGCTCCAGCATTTGATGGCGCAGGGCCACGAGGTGTTCGTCGGCACCTTCGTCGATGACCCCGACGACCTGCAGCACCTGCCTGCCCTGCGTGCCATGTGCACTGACTTGTGTGCGATTCGGCTCGACCCGCGCATGGCCAGGCTGAGCAGCCTGGTGGCATTGCTGACCGGCGAGCCGCTGACCCTGCGCTATTACGCCAGCAAGCCGCTGCATGCCTGGGTGCAGCGCACGCTGGCCAGCCAGGCGATCGACGCCACGCTGGTGTTCTCGTCGTCGATGGCGCAATACGCCGACACCCATGCCGACACCCACGCCAACGCCGACACCCACGCCGACGCCGCAGCCAGCGTGCCCCTGTTGGTCGACCTGGTGGACGTCGATTCGGCCAAGTGGACCGACTATGCCCAGCGGCATGCCTGGCCCTTGTCATGGCTGTACCGCCGCGAGGGCGAGCGCCTGCTGGCCTACGAGCGGGCGGTGGTCGCCCGCGCGCAGCGCAGCTTTCTCGTCACCGACAACGAGGTGGCGCTGTTCAACCGCCTGGCGCCCGAGTGCGCCGGCCGCGTGGACGCGTTGTGCAACGGCGTCGACGCAGAGTTCTTCAGGCCGCAGCCTGGCCTGGCATCGCCCTACCCACCGGGCGAGCAGGCGGTGGTGTTCACCGGCGCCATGGACTATTGGCCCAACATCGACGCGGTGACCTGGTTCGTGCAGGACATGTTGCCCGCACTGCGCCAGCGCTGGCCGGCGCTGCGCCTGCACATCGTCGGCCGCAGCCCGGCTTCGGCGGTGCGGGCCTTGGCGGGCCAGGCGGTGGCCGTCAGCGGCACGGTGCCCGATGTGCGGCCCTATCTGCAGCATGCCGCCGTGGTGGTGGCGCCGCTGCGGCTGGCCCGCGGGGTGCAGAACAAGGTGCTGGAGGCGATGGCCATGGGCCGGCCGGTGGTGGCTGCACGCAGCTGCGCCGACGCCATCGGCGCGCGCGACGGCGCAGACCTGCACGCCGCCGAGTCAGCCGCTGACTTTGTCACCGCTGTCACGCGGTTGCTGGCAGAACCGGCCCACGCCGGATCAGTGGGCGCGGCCGGCCGCCAGTTCGTGCTGGCCCGCTATGGCTGGCCGGCGCGGCTGGCCGGGCTGGACCGGCACCTGGCCGTGCCGGGCAGCCGCGCCGGGGCGGGTTTGCGTGGTGTGGATCAGTGTCTGGTGGGCGCAGCGCCTGGGAGTGCTACATGAATTTGACGATGGTGCGCGCACCGACCATGCCCGCCGTCTGGCGTGGGCCATTTCTGGCCTGGTTGGCCACCGCAGTCTTGCTGCTGCTGGTGTACCGCAACACCGGCCTGGAGATGGTGGGGATCTGGAACCGCAGCGAGACCTTTGCCCATGCCTTCGTGGTGCCGCCGCTGAGCCTTTGGATGGTATGGCGGCTGCGCGGGCAGCTGGCTGGTGTGCAGCCGCAGCCCTGGCCCGCCGGGGCGCTGCTGCTGCTGGTGCTGGCGCTGGGGATGGAACTGGGCGCCCTGGTGCATGTCAACGCGCTGCAGCACTTCATGCTGGTGGGCATGCTGGTGCTGACCGTGCCCACGGTGCTGGGCTGGCAGGTGGCGCGTGCGCTGGCTTTTCCGCTGGGCTTTCTGTTCTTCGCCGTGCCGTTCGGTGAATTCTTGACGCCCTGGCTCGTCAACTACACCGCCGACTTCACTGTGGCGGCGATCCGCCTCAGCGGCATCCCGGTGTTCCGCGAGGGCAACCAGTTCGTCATCCCGTCGGGCCGCTGGTCGGTGGTGGAGGCCTGCAGCGGCATCCGCTACCTGATGGCGTCGATGATGGTGGGCACCTTGTTCGCCTACCTGAACTACCGCAGCATGCGCCGCCGGTGGGCCTTCGTCGGCGTGTCCATCGTGATGCCGATCGTGGCCAACTGGCTGCGTGCCTACATGATCGTGATGCTCGGCCATTTGTCCGACAACCGCCTGGCCACCGGCGTGGACCACCTCGTCTACGGCTGGGTGTTCTTCGGCATCGTGATCCTGGCGATGTTCATGGTCGGCGCGCGCTGGGCCGATGCGGTGGCGCCTGACGACGCGCTGCCGGCGGAGGTGGGTGCGGTGCAGCCGGTTCCCGCCGGCCGTCTGCTGGCCAGCATGGCGGCCGCGATGCTGGTGGTGGGCGGGGTGCACGTGGCCGCGCAGGCCTTGCTGGTGCGTGGCGACACGGCATCGCCCCAAGCTGCCGCACTGCAATGGCCGGCGCAATGGGCGCCAGGCTGGCGGCAGGACGCCGTGGCCACCACCGCGCCGCTGCGACCTGTCTATCCGGGGGCCAGCGTGCAGGCCGAGCAGGCGCTGGTCGGCGGCGGCGGCCGGGTGTGGCTGAGCGTGTCGCACTATGCCAACCAGGACGCACAGCGCCAGATGGTGAGCTCGGTCAACATGCTCGTGCCGTCCACCGACAGCCCTTGGAACCTGGTCTCGTCGCAAGTGGTCACGCTGGGTGCGGACGCTGCCGTGCCGGCGGTGCGCGCGCACCAACTGGCCGCTGGCGACGCCACTGCCGCGTTCGGCCAGCAAAACCGGCTGCGCGTGTGGCAGTTCTACTGGGTCGACGGGCAACCTGTACAGGGCGACGTGCAGGCCAAACTGCGCCAGGCATGGCGCCAACTGCGTGGCCAAGGCAGCGCCGCCACCGCCGTGGTGATCTACACCGACGACGATGGCAGCGACGCCGCAGAGCGCCGCTTGGGTGCCTTCATGAAGGCGAATGTCACGCCGCTGGCGGCCTGGCTGAGCAGCCTGGACGGT
>JBBRVT010000361.1:0-4932 GCA_038246615.1 Burkholderiales bacterium | reverse complement strand
GCGGTGCTCAGGCCGGCACAGGCCTGCCCGGCGGTGCCGACAGGCCGGCGATGCACTGGCGCACCACCGCATCCAGTGGCGTGTGCGGCAGCGTGCCCAGCAGCGCCTGCAGCCGGCTGCCGTCGAGCTGGTGCGGGCGCTGCCACAGGTAGCGCATTTCGAACAGCGCACGCAGCATCGGCGAGAACGGTGTGCCCAGGCGCAGCAGCGGCCAGGGGAAGCTGGCGGCCTGGAGCGGCCGGCCCAGCGCGGCCTCGAAGGCCTGCTGCAGCTGTGCGCCGGTCAGCGTGTGGCCCGCGAAGTGCAGCACCGCATGCGCCGGCAGCCTGGCGTGGTGTGCTTGCACCGGCCCGGCCACCAGCCCGGCCACCCGCACGAAGGTCTGCGCCAGGTCGGGCAGCCAGGCCCAGGCATGCGGCAGGTCGGCCGGGCCCATCTGGGTGAAGCGGCCACGCGCCAGGCCCTTGCCCATGGCCAGGTCCATCCAGGTGCCGGCGTCACCCAGGAAATCGCCCGCGCGGATGACGATGCTGCGCACGCCGTCTGCCTGCGCGGCCTGGGCCAGCGCTGCTTCCAGCGCGATGCGCTGCGCCGCCTTGGGGTGGGTGGCGGCAAACGGCGTGTCCTCGGCCAGCACCGCCGGGAGGCGGTTGCCGAAGTTGTAGACATTGCCCGGCAGCATCAGCGTGGCGCCGGTGGCGCGCGCCAGCGCCAGCGTGGCGGCGGTGATGGGCGGCAGCAGCATGGCCCACTGGGTGTAGTCCGGGCTCAGCGCGTTGACGACCACCTGCACGCCCTGGCCGGCGGCTGTCAGCGCCGGCAGGTCCAGCGCATCGCACTGCAGCAGCTGCACACCGGCGGGCAGCGGCGCGCGCACGGCCCGGCGCACCTGGGCCCGCACCTGCCAGCCGGCGGCTGCAAAGGCCAGCACCGCAGCCCGCCCGAGGCGCCCGTTGGCGCCCAGCACCAGCACAGTCTGGGTCATGGAAATCTCCTGGTTGGTTGATATGGCGGCATGGTGCGCCGGGCCGCGATCCATGTGAAGATGGATGCCGGTATAGAAGCCATGCAATAACGAATACATGCCAGGTGCCTTTGACCCCGCCACGATCGACTGGAACCTGCTGCGCGCGTTGGGCGCGGTGCTGGCGCAAGGCTCGCTGACGCAGGCCGCCGCCCGGCTGGGCACCAGCCAGCCGACGCTGAGCCGGCAGATCGCCACACTGGAGGCGCAGCTGGGCACGCCCCTGTTCGAGCGCGGCGCGCGCCGGCTGCAGCCGACCGCTGCGGCGCTGGCGCTGGCCGAGCCGGCCCAGCGCATGCTGGCCGCCGCCCAGGCCTGCGCGCTGGCGGCCGACGCCGCCGGCAGCGCCGCCGACGACCTGGCCGGCACGGTGCGCCTGACGGCCAGCGAGGTGGTCAGCGCCGAGGTGCTGCCCGGCCTGCTGGCGCAGCTGGCGCAGCGGCACCCGCAGATCCAGATCGAGCTGGTGCCCGACGATCAGTTGAGCAACCTGCTCGAGCGCGAGGCCGACATCGCGGTGCGCATGCTGCGGCCGACCCAGGGCACGCTGATCACCCGCCACATCGCCGACTGGGCACTGGGCTTCTACGCTCACCGCCGCCTGCTGGCCGGGGCCACGCCCGCGCCCGACAACCTGGCGCAGTTCCGCTGGGTGGGCATGGACCAGAGCACGCAGATGCTCGACGGCTTCCGGGCGGCGGGCTACGACATCGACCGGCGCTTCTTCGCGCTGCGCTGCGACGCCCAGCCGGTGAACCTGGCGATGGTGCGCGCCGGCGTGGGCATCGGCATCGTTCTGGTGCCGCTGGCCCGGCGTGAGCCCGACCTGGTGCCGGTGTTGCCCGGCCTGGCGCTGCCGGTGCTGCCGGTGTGGCTGACGGCCCACCGTGAACTGCGCAGCAGCCGGCGGCTGCAGCAGGTGTTCGACTTCCTGGCCGAGGGCTTGCGCGCCTGGGGCGAACCGGCCCCGGCTTGACATCGGCCAAGGCGCGGCGTGACGAAGGCGGTTCCAATGCGCAGCATCACCACCCGATACAGGAGCCCCGATGTCCGCCACCGACAGCTACCGTGACCTGACCCGCAACGTCACCCAGAACCTGGCCACGCTGCGCAGCAGCACCCCGGGCGTGATGAAGGCCTTCGGCGAGCTGGGCCGCGCCGCCACCGCGCCCGGCGCGCTGGACAGCAAGACCAAGGAGCTGATCGCGCTGGCGCTGGGCGTGGCCACGCGCTGTGACGCCTGCATCGGCTTCCACACCCAGGCGCTGGTGAGGCTGGGCGCCACCCGGCAGGAGGTGGACGAGACGCTGGGCGTGGCCACCTACATGGGCGGCGGGCCGTCGCTGATGTATGCCGCCAATGCCGTGGCGGCGTTCGACGAGGCGCAGCGCGCTGCGGCGACACCAGCAGCCTGAGAGCCTGAGAGCAGCCCCCAGACCTGCCGCTTTGCGCCAGGCCCCCCGAGGGGGGATGAGGAAACTTGGGAGCGGCCCGGCGTTTCCTCATGAGTCTTTCGTTCACGCCCGAAAAACTCTCAGGCTCTGAGGCGCCGAGCGCTGCGGCGCCCGGCTCACTGCCCGCTTCACTGCCTGCGGAACCGCCCGCCGCCGCCCGCTCAGCCGCCCGCGCCCAGCGCGGTGCGGATGCGCTCGACGCGGGCGCGGTTCACGCCGAGGTCGCTCTCGCCCAGCCGCGAGGCCGAGCGCAGCTGGATCGCCCGCGTGGCAGGGTCGGCCCAGAACTCGGCGTCGTCGACGAAGCCCATCCAGCGGGTGGTGAAGCGCACGTAGAGGTAATCGTCGCGCTGCGTCACCACCTCGGCGCCGGGCACGGCCTGCACCACCGCGCGCAGGCGGGTGATGGCCTCGACCGGCGTGCCGCGCAGCGGCAGCGGCGCGATCTGTGCGCCCTGCTGCATCGGGTGGCCGGCCCACAGCCGCGCCTGGCTCGACACGCTGTTGGCCGAATTGGACGGCGCCTTCAGCCGCCCGCCTTGCACCCCCAGGTCGGCCGGCGGCGTGCCAGCCAGCAACCCCCCCTGCCCCGCGCCCAGGGCCAGCGCAACCAGTGCAATCACGATGGTGCCTGCCATGCGCCAGCTCCCCCGGGCGCTCATGCCACGGCGCCGGCTTCGGCGCTGGCGTCGTTCAGCTGCGCGATGTCGGCGGCCGACAGCGCCAGCCGGGCTGCGCCGGCCAGCTCGGCCCACTGTGCCACGCTGGTGGCGCTGACGATGGGTGCGGTCAACCCCGGCCGGGCGATCTGCCAGGCCAGCGCCACCTGCGCCGGCGTGCTGCCGCGGGCCTGGGCCAGCGCGTCCAGCGCGCCCAGCACCCGGTGGCCACGTTCGTTCAGGTAGCCCTTGACGCCGCCGCCGCGCGGGCTCTTTCCCAGGTCGGCCGCGCTGCGGTACTTGCCGCTGAGAAAGCCCTTGGCCAGGCCGTAGAAGTTGATCACGCCCAGGCCTTCGGTGCGGCACAGCGGCTCGAGCGCGGCCTCGTACACCGCGCGGTCCATCAGGTTGTAGTGCGGCTGCAGCGTCTCGTAGCGCGGCAGGCCCAGGCGGGCGCTGGTGGCCAGGGCCTCGGCCAGGCGCGGCGCGCTGTAGTTGCTGGCGCCGATGGCGCGCAGCTTGCCCTCGGCGATCAGCTCGGCATAGGTGCCGAGCGTCTCCTCCAGCGGCGTGGCACCGTCGTCGTCGTGGCTCTGGTACAGGTCGATGCGGTCGGTCTGCAGCCGGCGCAGTGAATCGTGCACCGCCTGGCGGATCCACGCGCGGCTCAGGTTGCAGGTGCGGCCTTCGGCTGCGCCTGGCATGGTGGGCATGGGCTTGCCCACCTTGGTGGCGATCAGCACCTGGGCGCGCCGGCCCGGGTGGGCGGCCAGCCACTCGCCGATCAGGGTCTCCGATTCACCGCCGGTGTGGCCTGGCACCCAGCGTGAATAGACATCGGCGCTGTCGATCAGGTTGAAGCCGCTGGCGACGAACGCATCGAGCAGCGCGAACGAGGTGGTCTTGTCGGCTGTCCAGCCGAACACATTGCCGCCGAAGACCAGTGGGGCGGTGGCGAGGCCGGAGCGGCCGAGGGGGCGGAATTGCATGGGGGGGCGTGTCTCAATCGATGGTGAGGCGGTGGCTGGCAGTCATCAGCGGGCGTGTGGCAACGGTGGCATGGCGCGGACGCGTGCGCCATCCGCATCGGCCCGGCCTGCGCGCAGCAGCGGCGACGCACCCGCAAGGCGCACCGGCACGGGCCACAAGCACCGAGCAACCAGCGGCAACGGATGGCCGCTGCCAGTCACCCCCCTCAATCGACGAACCCGCGTACCGGAAAGTCCTTCCGCCGCTGCAGCCAGTTGTGCGGCGCATAGGCAGCCCGCCCATCCGTGGCATGCAGCGTGTAGGCGTGGCGCGACCGGTCGGAGCGGTTGGGCGCACTCCAGTGCGGCAGCAGGCCGTGGAAGACCACCAGCGTGCCGGCCTCGGCCGGCACCGGTACGGCTGTGCCGCTGTCGGGCCAGGGCGTGGCGTCCAGCGCTTGCATGCACACCGTGTCACCCTCGCGCACGAAGCGCTCGCGCAGCGGCCCGCGGTGGCCGCCGGGCTGCATCCACAGGCAGCCGTTGTCCACGGTGGCGTCTTCCAGCGCAAACCAGAAGCCGGTGACGCTGGACGGCGTGGTGTCGAAGAAGCTGGCGTCCTGGTGCCAGGTCACCTCGCCGCCGATGCCCGGCTGCTTGAAGATGTACATGCTCTGCCACAGCTGCGGCTGCTGCAGGCCCAGGCCGGCCGCCAGTTCGGCCAGCGCCGGCCCGCGCGAGAAGGCGGCGAACACCGGGTCGAGGTCGTGCATCGCGTGGCCGATCTTGTTGATCGACAGCGCCTTGGCCTGGCGCAGATGGCCCTG
>JBBRVT010000360.1:0-4946 GCA_038246615.1 Burkholderiales bacterium | reverse complement strand
TTCTTTGCCTACGGCCTGGGCGCCGTGCAGGGCTGGGCCGAGCCGCTCACCCACAGTGCCGTGCTCGACGCCATCGCCGGCTTCGGCCTGCCGGTGTGCGCCGACCGCACCGAGGCCGCCGGCGCCGACGGCCTGGTGGCCTTCCACCAGGCCATGGGCGCCAGGCGCGACACGCTGCCCTTCGACATCGACGGCGTGGTCTACAAGGTGAACGACCGGGCGCTGCAGCAGCGCCTGGGCTTTGTGACGCGAGAGCCGCGCTGGGCGGTGGCGCACAAGTACCCGGCGCAGGAGCAGCTGACCACGCTGGAGCGCATCGACATCCAGGTCGGCCGCACCGGCAAGCTGACGCCGGTGGCCAAGCTGGCGCCGGTGTTCGTCGGTGGCACCACGGTGAGCAATGCCACGCTGCACAACCTGTTCGAGCTGCGGCGCAAGGGCGTGCGCGTTGGCGACACGGTGACGGTGCGGCGCGCTGGCGACGTGATCCCCGAGGTCGTGGGCCGCGTGCCAGGTGAGCGCCCGGCCTACGTGCCCAACTTCCGCATGCCAAGGCTTTGCCCGGTGTGCGGCAGCGCGGTGCAGCGTGAGCGTGGCGGCATGGACTACCGCTGCGTCGGCGGCCTGTTCTGCGCCGCGCAGCGCAAGCAGGCCCTGCTGCACTTTGCCGGCCGCCGGGCGATGGATATCGAAGGCCTGGGCGACAAGCTGGTCGACCAGCTGGTGGACGGCGGCCTGATCCGCACGCTGGACGGGCTGTACAAGCTGGGCGTGGCCAAGCTGATGGCGCTCGACCGCATGGGCGAGAAGAGCGCCGCCAACCTGGTGGCCGGGCTGGAGAAGAGCCGCCACGCGACGCTGCCGCGCTTCTTGTATGCGCTGGGCATCCGCCAGGTGGGCGAGACCACGGCCAAGGACCTGGCGAAACACTTCGGCGCACTCGACCGCATCATGGACGCCAGCGTGGCGCAACTGTTGCAAGTGAAGGACGTGGGCCCGGTGGTGGCCACAGCCATCCGCAGCTTCTTCGACCAGCCGCACAACCGCGAGGTGGTGCAGCAGCTGCGCGCGGCCGGCATCAGCTGGCCCGAAGGCGAGGGCGCGGTCGACAGCGCAGCGCCACAGCCACTGGCCGGCCAGACCCTGGTGCTGACCGGCACCCTGCCCACGCTGGGCCGCGACGACGCCAAGGCCCTGATCGAGGCCGCCGGCGGCAAGGTGGCTGGGTCGGTGTCGAAAAGGACCCACTGGGTGGTGGCCGGCGAGGACGCCGGCAGCAAGCTGGACAAGGCCCGTGCACTGGGCGTGGCGGTGCTGGACGAGGCGGGCTTGCGGTACCTGCTGGCCGGTGGCAGCCCCGGGGACGGTCGTGGGGGGGATGAAACCGCCGGGTGATCGGCGCCGGCGCAGCAAGGCGGCACAGCCCGGTCGGTGCAGCAGTGGCAAGCCTGGGCCTGCGGCCGAGGCTGGAGCGCGTCGCATGTCCAGCAAGGCCAGGTCGGGTTGCCAGCCGGTGTCGCTGAGCCGATCTCCACCTGATCGCCCGCTGCACGCAGGCACGGCCGGGTCACCAACTCGGCGTTGACCGTCTGCAGCGCCTCGTTCATGGCCTGCATCTCTGCCTTCGAGGTGGTCAGCTACTCGTTGGCGGACTGCAGCTCCTCGCTGGCCGATTGCAGCTCTTCTTGCGACGAGCGCATCGACTCGCGCAGCGACCGGGTCTCGTCCTGCGTCGAACGGCATGGCCGCAGCATGCGCGGCCGGCCGGCATGGCTTGCCGGGCCTGTGCCCCGGCAGCGCCGTATCGACACCGGGCCCGGCAAGCGACTAGACTTTGTCGAGTCCACAGGAAGAAACCACCCATGGCACAAGACTCCAGCGAGCGGTTCCGCGTCTTCATCAGCCACAAGCATGACGACCATGACTGTGCCGAACGAATTTCGAAGGCGCTGGAAAGCCTGAGCGACAGGATCCGCTGCTTTGTCTCCGGGTCCAACCTGGCGGCTGGCTCCGACTGGAACGCCGAGATCCGATCCCAGTTGATGCAGGGTGATCTGCTGATCCTGCTGTTCACCGAGCCTTCGCAGAACTGGGACTGGTGCCTGTACGAGGCGGGGTTGTTCACCAGTCTCGGCGACGAGCATTCGGTGGTGTGCCTGTACCGCGCGCAGGGGGCGACGCCCCGGCCCCTGAGCTCTTTGCAGGGGGTTCCGGTGGAGCCGGTGGCGGTGGAGCGCTTCGTCACGCAGTTGTGCCACGAGACCTGGCGCGTCGCCCGCAAGTGGCGCCTGGGCGCGCTGGCGCCCACGATCACGGCGGAGCGCCTGGCCGATGTGGCCGGGCAGATCGTCGGGCAGTTCCCCAGGGCGGCCAGCGTGGGCCCGGCCGGGCACCTGACCCACTACCCCTGCCACCGGGTGGTGCTGGATCTGCGCGCCATCAGCGGCGTTGCCATCAGCGGCGTTGCCACCGGCGGCATCCCGCGCCAGGCCCGGGTCATCGAGGGCGACGGCGCGACCTCGACCTTCACGCTGTCGCTGTTCAACCTCACCCGCGGCCTGCGCGCGCGCACCTGGGGCGACCTGGTGGACGCCACCGCCACAGCCACCGACGGCGGCGACGGCAAGTGGCTGGCAGACCTCGACGACCGCTTTTCCGCTGCGCTGAAGGAGCAGCTGTTCTCGCCGTCCAAGACCACGCCGATGCCATTGGTGGATTCCTACACCGGCCAGCGCCGGCGCAGCTACCGGCCGATCCTGTACGAGATCCTGCGCGAGCCGGTCGCAGCCGCCGGCAGCGACGGGCAAGCGGATGCGATGCGGCCGCTGCAGGTCACCATCTTGCTCGACCCGGTGGCCGAGGGCGGCGCCGCTTGACTGGCTGACCGGCGGCACCCGTCCGTGCGGGTATCAGGCGCAGACCTGCAAGCCGGCATGCGACGGCGCGGTCAGCAGCCTTTCAAATTCCGCCAGCGGCACCGGCTGGCCGAACAGGTGGCCCTGGTAGAGCGAGCAGCCCAGATCGCGCAGCAGCTCACGCTGCTGCGCCGTCTCGACGCCGGCGGCCATCACTGTCAGGCCGAGCTCGCGGCCGATGCCGATGATGGTCTTGACGACCGCCGCGTCGTGCGGGTCGCTTTCCAGCCTGCCCAGCAAGGCCTGGGCGATCTTGATCTGGTCGAGCGGCAGCCGCTTGAGGTGGGCCAGCGACGACAGGCCCATGCCGAATTCGTCCATCGCGAAGTGCACGCCGACGCTGCGCAGCGCGGTCATCGACAGCAGCGTCTGCTGCGGGTCGTCGCGGATCAGCGCTTCGCGCAGTTCAAGGCGCAGGTGGCCGGGGTCTGCACCGTGGGCCACCAGTGATTGCGTGAGATGTTCGACAAAGCCTGACTGACGAAACTGCCGCGTGCTCACGTTGACGGCCAACTGCAGATGGCGCAGGCGCGGGTCGTCTGCCCAGCGGCCCAGTTGCGCGCAGGCGGTCTCGATCACCCACTGCCCGATCGGCACGCACTGCCCGCTTTGCTCGGCCAACTGCAGGAACTGCTCGGGCAGCAGCAGGCCCAGCATCGGGTGCTGCCATCGCAGCAGGGCTTCGGCGCCCACCGTACCCAGGCGGCCGTCGATCTGGCCCTGGTAGAACAGGCTCAGCTGGCCGGCCCCCACGGCACTGCGCAGGTCGGCTTCGAGGGCGCGGCGCTGGTCCTGGGCGGCCTGCATGTCCGGGTCGAAGAAGCGCAGGGTGCCGCGGCCTGCCGCCTTGGCCTGGTACATCGCCACGTCGGCGCGCTTGATGATCTCGTCCTGCGACAGTTCGCGGCCGTGGAACAGGGTGACCCCGATGCTCGGCGTCACGCTGTAGGTGTGGCTGCCCAGCCGGTAAGGCCGGCTGATGCTGGTGACGATCTTCTCGCCCACGGCCATGGCCTGTGCGGCTGCGGGCTTGGCGGCGTCGGACAGACTGACGGCCATCACCACGAATTCGTCGCCACCGATGCGCGCCACGGTGTCTTCGCCACGCATGCAGGCCAGCAGGCGCTTGGCCACTTCGACCAGCAGCATGTCGCCGTGGTCGTGGCCCAAGGTGTCGTTGAGTGCCTTGAAATGGTCCAGGTCGATGAAGAACACGGCACCGTGGTTGCCGTGGCGGGCACTGGTGGCCAGGGCCTGCTGCAGCCGGTCCAGCAGCATGCGGCGGTTCGGCAGCGCCGTCAGGGGGTCGAAGTACGCCAGGTTGCGGATCTGCTGCTCGGCCAGCTTGCGCGCGGTGATGTCCACCGAGATCGCGCCCATTGCCCGGTTGATGCCGTCAGCGTCACGGATCGGAAAGTGCACCGTGTGGTAGGTGCGCTGGCTGCCATCGGGCTGGACCAGGGACTCTTCGACTTCCTGCGCCACGGTGGCCGGTGGTTCGGGCACCAACTTGCCGTCTGCTGCTGCGCCCGCAGCGGCTGCACCGCCCGCTGCGGCCAGGTCGGCATGGTGGCGGTTCGACAGCAGCAGCTGGCCCGCCATGTCGCGCACCGAGATGGCGGCCGGCGCGTTGTCGAGGATCGCCTGCAGCCGCGCTTCGCTGTCGCGCAACTGACGTTCGGTGCGCCGCTGGCGCAGTGCGGTCGCGACCCGGTAACCCAACAGTTTGAGGTACTTGCGGTCGGTGTCCTTGATCAGGTAATCGTGCACGCCCAGGCGCAGTGCCCGCGCCGCAGCGGCCTCGTCCCAGGCGCCGGTGATGAAGATCACGAGGTCGTCGGCAAAGTCGTCCATCAGGTCGAACGAGGTGCCGTCGCTCAGTTTGTAGTCGGCCAGGATGACATCGAAGCGACCCTGGGCGAGCAGGCGCCGGGCGTCGGCCACCGAACGCGCGACCTCCATGCGGTAGGGCAGCGCCTCACGCCCGATGGTGCGCAGCGTCGCCATCTCGTCGACCAGGTCGTCTTCGAT
>JBBRVT010000359.1:0-4947 GCA_038246615.1 Burkholderiales bacterium | reverse complement strand
CGGCCGATGACACCATTGCCCTCAGCAACCGAAACCGCCATCGGCTGGCATGGGGCCGTCATCCATATTTCCGTGATGGCCAACTTGCAAGACTCGGTGTCGTCGTAGACCGCATCCATGATGCGCCAGCGCATGGCGGGTTTTTTCTCCATGGACTTCATGGGAAGAATGGGCCACTGCGCACCCAATGAAACCGCGAATGACCGGTTCGAGCAGCAACATGTTTTCCTTTCGATTCCCGCTGCGGGTCGGCAGTGCCAGTTCGTGACCATTGCAGGCAGCCGGCCGGCTTTGAACTTGTTGCGATCGTTGGTCGGCATGCGCGAACGACTGCGGCGGCCATCACGGACTTTTTCGGCAGCATGGGCGACGGTCAAGTTTCCAGATCGCCCGGGCATTCGCTGGGAACACTGCGGCCGGCTCCTGTCGGTGGAATGCCGGTACCCGGTACCCGGTATCTGGTACCCGCGCTGGGCCGGCTGCTTGCCGGGCGTGGCCCGCCACTCAGCCGCAACCAGTGCAAGTAAGGCGGCGCCGCTTGGGTGCCACAGCAACTGATCCGGCGGCCTGCGGCCGGCTTCAGGCGGCGCTGCCCTGCGGCTGCAACTGCGGCACCGGTTCTCCAGCGCGATGGAACTGCAGCACGCCGTCGTCCAGCCGGCTGTAGCGCAGGCTCAGCAAGTCGGCCAGATAGCTCTGGTGCACCTGCCAGGGTGCGCGCGCGCCCTGCTGCGGCAGCAGGCCCTGGGCGCGCTGCACATAACCGGAGGTGAAGCTGAGGAAGGGCCGCACCGGCACGCCGGGCGTGCGCCGCGGCACGGCGATCGCCAGGCCCTTACGGCGCATGTGGCGCAGCAGGCGGCACACATAGGCTGCTGTGAGGTCGGCCTTCAGCGTCCAGCTGGCGTTGGTGTAGCCGAAGGCCATCGCCAGGTTGGGCACGTCGCCCAGCATCATGCCCTTGTACGACAGGCTCTGGCCCACGTCCACCGGCGCGCCGTCCACGCTGATGGCCACGTCGCCGAGCACGTTGAGCTTGAGCCCGGTGGCCAGCACGACGATGTCGGCGTCCAGATGCCGGCCACTGGCCAGGCGCACGCCGCTGGCGGTGAAGTGCGCGATGGTGTCGGTCACCACCGATGCACTGCCGGCGCGCAGGGCCTTGAACAGATCACCGTCGGGCACCAGGCAGACGCGCTGGTCCCAGGGGTTGTAGCGTGGGTTGAAGTGCACCCCGGCATCCACGCCCGGGCCCAGCTCGGCCTGGGCCATGGCCAGGATGCGCGCCCGCACCGCGTCGGGTCTGTTGCGCGCCAGGTTGAAGTAGAAGCGGCCGACCAGCACGTTCTTCCAGCGCACCAGGGCATGGGCCAGGCGGGCGGGCAGGCGGCGCTTCAACGCCTCGGCCACGGCATCCACCGCAGGCCGGCTGACCACGTAGGTGGGCGACCGCTGCAGCATGGTGACGTGGGCGGCGGTGCGCGCCAGCTCGGGCACCAGGGTGACGGCGGTGGCGCCACTGCCCACCACCACCACGCGCTGGCCGGCGTAAGCAAGATCGGCTGGCCAGTGCTGTGGCTCGACCAGCCGGCCCTGGAAGTCGGCCTCGCCGTCGAACCGTGGCCGGTGGCCACCGGCATAGCTGTAGTAGCCGCTGCACAGGTACAGGAAGCGTGTGCGCACGGTGCGGGTGCCGCCGGCATGCTGCAGCTGCACCGTCCAGCAGGCGTCGGCGCTGCGCCAGGCGGCGCTGCGCACCCGGTGGCCGAAGTGGATGTGCGGCGTGATGCCGGCCTCGTCGGCCGTCTCGCGGATGTACTGCAGGATGGCCGGGCCGTCGGCAATCGCCTTGGCCTGGCGCCAGGGGCGAAAGGCATAACCCAGGGTGTACATGTCCGAATCAGACCGCACGCCGGGGTAGCGGAACAGGTCCCAGGTGCCGCCGATGGCATCGCGCGCCTCGACGATGGCCCAGCGGTGCTGCGGGCAGCGTTCGGTCAGATGGTGCGCCGCGCCGATGCCGGACAGGCCGGCGCCGACGATCAGCACATCCAGCGGGGTGTCGGTGTCGTTGATTGCGTCGTTGATTGCGTCGTTGATGGATTCGGCGGGCATGGCGGGCAAACCGGGCGCGCCCACTCTAACCCTGTCGGCACGCCGGCCTGTAGCCAAGGTGTCAGCACCCGCACCGGCGGCGGACCATCATGGCCGCCCCACACCTGCCGGAGCCCCCATGGCGATTTACGAGCTGCGCACCTATTCCGTCACCGTCGGCAAGATGGCCGAGGTGGTGGCGCTGTACAAGGCTGAAGGCTGGCCGGCCGTGGCCAAGCATCCGGCCAAGCTGGTGGGCTACTTCACCGGCGACATCGGCGCGCTCAACCAGCTGGTGCACCTGTGGAAGTTCGACGACGACGCCGACCGCCGTGCCTTCTGGGCCGCGCTGTTCGCCGATGCCGACTTCATGGCCTTTGCCGTCAAGCTGCGGCCGCTGCTGCAATCGCAGGAAAACAAGCTGATGATGGCCGCACCCTGGGGCCCCAGCCCCTGAAGGAGCAGCACATGGATTTCACCCGACTCGGCCGCACCGGCCTCACCGTCTCCCGCCTGTGCCTGGGCTGCATGACCTACGGCGTGCCCGAGCGTGGCAGCCACCCCTGGACGATGCCCGAAGAGGCCAGCCGCCCGCTGATCCGCCAGGCGGTGGAGATGGGCATCAACTTCTTCGACACCGCCAACAACTACTCTGACGGCACCAGTGAAGAGATCACCGGCCGGGCGCTGCGCGACTTTGCCCGGCGCGACGAGATCGTGGTGGCCACCAAGGTGCGCTTCGGCAACCGGCGCGGGCCCAACATCGGCGGGCTGTCACGCAAGACCATCTTCAACGAGATCGACGGCAGCCTGAAGCGGCTCGGCATGGACCATGTGGACCTGTACCAGATCCACCGCTGGGACCCGGCCACGCCGATCGAAGAGACCATGGAGGCGCTGCACGACGTGGTGAAGGCCGGCAAGGCGCGCTACATCGGTGCCTCGTCGATGCACGCCTGGCAGCTGGCCAAGGCCAATGAAGTGGCGCGCCGCCACGGCTGGACACCCTTCGTCAGCATGCAGCCCGAGCTGAGCCTGCTCTACCGCGAGGAAGAGCGCGAGATGCTGCCGCTGTGCCAGGACCAGGGCCTGGGCGTGATTCCCTGGAGCCCGCTGGCGCGCGGCCGGCTCGCCCGGCCCTGGGGTGAGCGCACGCCGCGCATCGACAGCGACGTGTTCGGCGCCAGCCTGTTCAAGCACACCGAGACGAACGACGCCCTGGTGCATGCCGCATTGGCGCAGGTGGCGGCGCAGCGCGGCGTGGCGCTGGCGGCAGTGGCGCTGGCCTGGATGCTGCAGAAGCCTGGGGTGACGGCGCCGATCATCGGCGCGTCGAAGCCGGGGCACTTCGACGATGCTGTGGCGGCGCTGGCCGTCACGCTCACGGCCGACGAGATCGCCACGCTGCAGGCGCCTTACCTGCCGCATGCGGTGGTGGGTTTCGAGTAGCTACAGCGGCAGGCAAGCCGGATTCGATTCCGGCCCGAGGCGGCCCGAGGCGGTCCGACGAGAAGGAAGTGGCCCGCCTCGCCTCGCCGTCGACATGGCTGTAACCCGATGCGGGCGCTGGCGCCCTCGCATCTGCCGTCAGGTGGGCGACAGCACCGGGATCCTGCGATGCTGTGTGGCGGTCTCGTAGCCATAGGCATAGGCCAGCAGATCGGCCTCACTCCAGAGTCGCCCGACGAACAGCAGCCCGAACGGCGCACCCGACGCGTAGTAGCCTGCGGGCAGGGTGACGGCAGGCAGCCCGGCGATGTTGATTTCGCCGACGGTGGTTTCCTGGATCGTCTGCCCCGTCATGGCGGCGGGCAGTTCCTCGCGCATCTGCGGAAACACCAGGCCGTCGAGCCGCTCGCGCAGGAACACCGCGTCGACGATCTGCAGGTAACGCGCCTTCAGCGTGATGAAGTCGGACAGGTCCGGCGGCACTGTGGGGGCCTGCAGGCAGGCCACGAACTGCGGCAGGTGGTTCAGGTAGCTCAGCACGCCGTCGGGCCCGAATGCCGCTTCGCTGGCGGTGGCTGCGGCAAACGCCGCAAAGGTTTGCAGCGCCGCATCCGGCCCGAGCCGCTCCAGGTACTTGTGCAGGTCGTACGGCACCGACTCCATGCCGCGCGCGTCGAAGTTCGACTCTGCTGTCACCGGCCGCCGCAGTGCCGCGAACCCCGACCCGGCAAACGGATCGTCGACCAGGATGGCGCCCTGCGCCTGCAGTTCTTCCGCTGCGCGGGCGTACAGCGCCTGCGTCTCTGCCGACAGCGGCTGCGTGCGCCAGCCGGGGCCGTAAAGCCCGAGGCGCACGCCCTTCAGCGCATCCTTGTGCAGCTTGGCGGTGTAGCCGAGTGGCGGCTTCTTGCCGACCCCGGCGAGGGTTTTCGGGTCTTCGGCGGTGTAGCCCGCCAGCACGTCGAGGCACAGCGCCGCGTCGCGCACACAGCGCGCGATCGGCCCGACCACATCGCGGTTGCCTGACAAGGGCACCACCCCCGCGTTCGGCACCAGGCCGATGGTCGGCTTGATGCCGACCAGATCCTGCGCCGAGGCCGGGTTCTGGATCGAGCCGCCGGTTTCCTCTGCCAGCCCGAGGACCGCCATGCTGGCAGCCACCGCAGCCGCAGTGCCGGCACTGCTGCCACCCGGCACGCGGGACGGCATCGCGACGTTCAGCGTCGGCCCGGCCCAGCTGTCGTCGGCATGGGTGCCCGAGCAGCTCAGCACCGGCACGTTGGTCTTGCCGAGCAGGATGGCGCCCGCCGCGCGCATGCGCGCCACCACGGGTGAATCCGTCGCCGGCATCAGGTCGACGCCGCCGGTCTTGCTGTAGAGCAGCGACCAGCCGGCGGTGGTCGG
>JBBRVT010000358.1:0-4947 GCA_038246615.1 Burkholderiales bacterium | reverse complement strand
GCCGGTGTTCGGCGCCCTGCCGCTGTGGCTGGCCGTGCCCGGGTTGTCGGCCACCGATGCCTATTTCGAGGCGATGTCGGGCCTGACCGCCACCGGCGCCACCGTCATCACCGGGCTGGACGCGCTGCCGCTGAGCGTGAACGTGTGGCGCTGCTTCATGATGCTGGTGGGCGGGCTGGGCATCGTGGTGCTGGCGGTGGCCATCCTGCCGCTGCTGGGCGTGGGCGCGGCGCAGCTGTTCCGCGCCGAGACCGCCGGGCCACTGAAAGACCAGAAGCTCACGCCGCGCATGGCCGAGACCGCGCGCGGGTTGTGGGCTGTCTATTTCGTGTTTTCGCTGGCCTGCTTCTTCGCCTACCGCTGGGCCGGCATGTCCTGGTCCGACGCCTTCATGCACATGTGCACCACCATGAGCCTGGGCGGCTTTTCCTCGCACGACGCCAGCTTCGGTTACTGGAATTCACCGCTGATCGAAGCGGTGGCGGTGGTCTTCATGATGCTGGCGGGCGTCAGCTTCGCGCTGTACTTCGTGGCCTGGCAGCGGCGCAGCCTGCGGGTGCTGTGGGCCAATGTGGAGGTACAGGCCTTCTACGGCGTGGTGGTGGCCACCGTGGCGCTGATCGCGACCTACCTCACGGTGAACGGCGTGTTTCCCAGCTTTGGCGAGTCGCTCCGCCACACCGTGTTCCATGTCGTCTCGCTGGCCACCACCACCGGCTATTCGGCCCACGACTATGCGCAGTGGCCGGTGTTCGCGCCGCTGCTGATGATCCTGCTGGGCTGCTTTGCCACCTGCGCCGGCTCGACCGGAGGCGGCATCAAGATGGTGCGCATGCTGCTGCTGCTCAAGCAGAGCCAGCGGGAGCTGGTGCGCATCGTGCACCCCAACGTGGTCAACCCGGTGTTGCTGGGCGGCAGCGTCGTCAGCCCGCGGGTGATGCAAGGCGTGATCGCCTACATGATGATCTACGGCGCCACGCTGGTCGGGCTGACGATGGTGCTGCTGTTCTCGGGCCTGGACGTGGTGACCGCGTTCACCGCAGTGATCGCGATGGTCAACAACATCGGCCCCGGCCTGGGCGAGGTGGGGCCGGCGGTCAATTTCGGCGGGCTGACGGATTTCCAGACCTGGGTCTGCACCTTCGGCATGCTGCTGGGCCGGCTGGAGCTGCTGGGCCTGCTGGTGCTGTTCACGCCGCAGTTCTGGAAACACTAGCGTGGTGCGCCGACATCGCCAGCGTTTCTGCGGGGGGCCCGGGCGGCCCGGGCGGGCTGCAGAAGGCGAAGGCTGAGCGATCTGGTAGCGCGGCGAACGCCGGGGACTCCTCGCAGGCCGAGGTTCGCGGCGCTGGTGCACTCCTCGTCATGACCGGCCCTTCAGCAGGTCGGGCGATGCTGCTGCCGTGGACCTTGCTCGTGCCACGCTTGCTGAAGCCGGGCGCTTGGGTGCACACCCCGCCCGCCACCGGCGTCTCGGGGTTCTGCGGCTGTCGATTCAGGCCGTCAGCAACGGCGTCTTGCGAAGAAAGCCGTCGCTGGTAAGTTGCTGAAGGACGAACGCGGCCACGAAGCGACCTCTGCCATGCAGACAGCGCCGACTTGCCGGTCGGGCGGTCCGCGTCGCGGTCGCGGTTGACAAGGCGCAAGTGGTTTGTCGACCAGGTCGGGCAGCGTTCGCTCGCGAACAGACCGGCAGCGCAACGACGGCCAGGCGGCGGCTCAAGCTGGGGCACAGCCAGTCTGTTGCTGCACTCGGCGCGGCGTGCCAGCGCCCTGGCCATCAGAGCCGTGTCGGCAACCTGCTGGCCTGGGGGCGCTCTCGCAAAGGCCGGCGCTGCTGGGCTCAACCTGGTCATCCACCCATGCACAACCGTGGTCCGCAGCAGCCCGTCCGCTTGCCAGCCGACGGCGTGAAGCTCGACTTCGTCAGCCTGCTGACCGACCTCGGCTCCGAAATGATCTTCTCGGTCTTTGCGATCGTCTTCACCAGCGTGGCCGGCGCGTCCAGTGCCCTGCTGGGCCTGATCGAGGGCCTGGCGGACTTCTCGGCGTCGTCGCTGAACTACCTGGCGGGCTGGTTGTCCGACCGCAGCGGCAAGCGCAAGGTCTATGCGTTGGCTGGCTACGGCTTCTCGACGCTGGCCAAGCTGATCATGCTGGTCACCAGCTCGGTGCCGGGCCTCGGGCTGTTCCGCGTGATCGAGCGGCTCGGCAAGGGCTTTCGCGGTCAGCCACGCGACGCCTGGCTGTCGTCCTGATCAACGTCTGGCTGGTCTTCGCCAGCAGCCGCTGGGAGATCAGCGCCGGGTTCGCGGCCTATGGCTTGTACTACGCCATCGACGAGGCGCAGAGCAAGGCCTTCATCGCCGACATCGAGCCCGAGCGCCGCGCCAGCGCGGTCGGCGTCTACAACTTCGTCACCGGCTTGCTCTACCTGCCGGCGTCGCTGATGGCCGGTGCGGGCTGTCGGCCGTCGCTATGGCCCTGTTCGCCGCGCTGAGGCCGGCGGCCCGTCCGCGCATGCCATCCACCGCCAAGCCGGCTTTCTGAACAAGCGCGACAAGACGATCGCCTTCGTCACCTGCGGCAACGCCGCTGTCGGCGGCGGCGATGCGGAAAACAGCACAGGCTCAGCCAGCCAAGGGCCCGTGGCCGGGCATGCGCTGGCCGGCTGTGTGCCTCAACCAGCGGTTGCCGGTCCCGCCGGGACGACCGCCATCAACACTTGCGCGCCGCCAGGACTTGCATCGGCAAAAGCCTGCGCCCAGGCACCACCGGCGCTGGCTTGCACCGTGCAGACCTGCCGCCCCTCACCCCGGCGCAGCGCGGCCAGCACCTCGCGGACCGCCGCGCCGCATGCCGGCGCCAGCAGTTCTTCGAGGTGTCGACCTGCCCGGTCTTCCGGTTCGCCAACTGCGGGGGCCAGCCACTGCACGGCGCTGCGATTGGCGGCAATGACCCGACCGTCGGGCTCGAGCGTCAGGTAGGCGAACGGCGCCAGATCGAACAGGGCGGCGAAGTTCGCCAGGTCCAGGGTGAGCTGGCGGCGGTCGAGTTCGGCCTGTTCTTGCTGCAGGTCCAGCTCGACCTGGTGCACCTGCAGTTCATGCAGCAGCTTGAGTGCGTCGCTGGCGCTCTCGGGAGCGCTGGCCAGGCGGTGCAGCAGCGTCAGCGCCTGCGTGCCGGCAGGCCACCCCCGTGCCGATGGGGCGGTGCCCTTCGCGATCATCGCTTCAGCGTTCGTACGCAAGTTGTTCTGCATGGGGGCCCCGGCTTGTGGATCGTCCGACATTCTGTCGGAGTCCGCTGCGCCCCGTGCAGGTGGGCGTGACGGATGCCGTCTGGCTGTCTGGCTGCCTGCGCCCAGACCGGGGACGAAGGCGCAGAAGCCGGTCCTGCCACCGCGCACTGACCCGCGGGTGACGCACCGCGGGGCGGCGCTGCGGCACCATTGAAGGCATCGCCCCACAGAGGCTGAGAGTTTTTCGAGCGTGACCGAGCAGCGCCCCAGAAGGTGCCCGATCCAGACGCAAAGCGCAGACATAGCCCGGGCTATGGCGAGCATTTGCAACGACGAGCGGGTGCCTCCTGGCGTGATGAGCGGGCACGATCGAAGGGCTCTCATCCTCACAGCCCAGACGGAGACCCACCATGCCCACTTGGCGCAACCTGGCCGCCACACCGTTCCAGACCGAGAAGCACCCGGCCACCGGCAGCCGCGGCATGGTGGTCACCAACCACCCGCTGGCCTCGGCCGCCGGCGCGCAGATGCTGGCGGCCGGCGGCAACGCGGTGGACGCGGCGGTGGCCGCGCTGTTCACGCTCACGGTGGTCGAGCCGATGATGGTCGGCATCCTGGGCGGCGGCTTTGCCAACCTGCGCCTGGCCGACGGCACGCAGACCATCCTGGAGGGCCAGGGCCGCTGCCCGCAGGCGGTGGGCCCCGACACCTTCACGCCCGACCCTGCGGCCGGCCCCGGCGTGCTCGACGCGGTGGGCCGACGCAACAGCCTGGGCCGCGCCGCCGTGGCGGTGCCGGGCAACCTGATGGCCTGGTGCCAGATGCTGCAGCGCCACGGCAGCCTGCCGCTGGCCGACGTGGTGCAGCCTGCCATCGGCCATGCCGAGCGTGGCTTTGCCGCCACCGCCTATCTGGCCGACTGCGTGGCCGACTGCGCTGCCGACCTGGCGCTGGACGCCGAGATCGCAGCCGTCTTCCTGCCCGGTGGCCAGTCGCTGCGCGCCGGCCAGCGGGTGGTCAACGGCGCCTATGCCGATACCCTGCGCACCATCGTGCAAGAGGGGCCGGGCCTGCTCTACGGCGGCGCACTGGGCCAGGCATTGGCCGACGACATGCAGCGCCACGGCGCCTACCTGTCGATGGACGACCTGCGCGGCTACCGCACGAATGACATGGCCGTGCTGCGCAGCAGCTACCGCGGCTTCGAGATCACCGGCCCGCCGCCGCCCTGCGCCGGGCCGCTGCACATCGCGCAGATGCTCAACATCCTGCAGGGCTTCGACACGGCTGTCACCGGCTTCGGCACGGTCGACGGCGTGCACCGCATCGCCGAGGTGCTGCGCATCGCCTTTGCCGACCGCGCCGCCTGCACGGCCGACCCCGACTTCGTGCCGGTGCCGGTGGCTGAACTGCTCGACCGTGCCTATGCCGAGCGCCGCCGTGCCGCCATCGATCCGGCGCGCAGCCAGGCCTGGCAGGCCGAGGTTCATGCCGAAGTGCAGGCCAAAGAGCGGGCCGAAGTGCAGGCCGGGCCACCGGCTGCGGCAGGTGGCAACGAGAGCGTTAACACCACCCACCTGACGGTGGCCGACCGCGACGGCCGCATCGTCTGCGCCACGCAGACCATCAACTCGCTGTTCGGTGCCCGCTACATGGTGCCGGGTACCGGGGCGATCCCGAACAACTACCTTTACGTGTTCAACCCG
>JBBRVT010000357.1:0-4948 GCA_038246615.1 Burkholderiales bacterium | reverse complement strand
GGTGGCGGGCTTGCCAATAGGCGCCCAGGCGCTGCTGCCAGGCGGCGGCGGCCGCATCGGCAGGCGGGCCGAAGATCGCCGGCGCATCGGCCTGCAGGCCGTCCAGCACCTGGGCCAGGCGGGTGCGCGGGTTGTCGGAGGCGCCGTTGCGCAGGCGCGGAGCCAGGTAGGCCACGGTGGGGTGGTCGTCGGTGTTGGCAGCGGCGCTGCCGGCAAGACGCCGCAGTGCGGTGGCATCGGCCAGCAGGCTGCCGGGCACCGCCCAGGGGTCGTCGAGCTGCAGGCCGGCCAACGCCGGCAGGCGGCGCGCGCCGGCCAGGCGTGCGGCCAGGCTGTCGGCCGACCATGCCGGGCCGGCACCACCGGGCGCGCGGCCCAGCAGGCCGATCACCGGGGTGTCCAGGCTGTTGGTGGCCAGCACGGCCACCGCATCCGGATAGGCCTGCAAAAACGCCGCGACGATGCTGCGCAGGCTGGCCAGGTCGAGCTGGTGCAGCGGCAGCCACTGGCAGAACAGGCCGCCAGGCGCCAGTCGCTGGCGCACCGCCTCGAAATGCTCGGCGGTGTACAGCGCCCCGGAACCGCTGCGGGCGGGGTGGAACAGGTCGGACACGATCACGTCGTGCAGCGGCCCGCCGGCGCGCACATGGCGCCGGGCATCGGCCACCCGCACCTGCGGCGCACCGGCCACGCCGGGTGTGGCGAGCGCGGGCACGAACAGGGCGGCGGCCTGCACCACTTCGGGCAGCAGTTCCACCGCCTCGACCACCAGGCCCGGTGCGCTGGCAGATGCCGCCGTCACCCCGGTGCCCAGGCCCAGGAACAGCGCCTGCTGGGGCGCCGGATGCAGCAGCAGCGGCAGCCAGGCCTGGCGCGCATCGGCCAGACGGGTGGCGCTGCTGCCCTCCTGCTCGCGGTTGTTGATGTGCAGGCGGCGCACGCCGTCGGCGTCTTCCACCACGCTCACGGCCGCCAGCACGCCGTCGGCATGGCTGAGCAGGCGGCCGCCGTCGGGCACCTGCACGTGTTGCAGCGGCGGGCCCAGCACGGCCAGGCCCAGCACGCCGGCCGCCGGCAGCCAGGCCCGGGCCGTGCGCCAGGCAGAGGCCGGCAGCAGCAGCAGGTAGCCGGCCGCCAGCGCCACCAGCACGGCTGCCGGCCCCAGGCGCGGCAGCAGCAGCACGCCCACCAGCGGCGCTGCCAGGGCCGCGCCCAGGGTGTTGGCCGCCAGCGCCGGGCCCAGGGCCCAGCCCGCATCACGCGCCTGCACCGCCAGGTGGCTGAACAAGGCGCCCATCGCCACGGTGGGCAGCAGGAAGGCGGCCAAGCCCAGGCCGGCCTCGGCCCACAGCGCAGCCTGGAAACCGGCATCGGGGCGGGGCAGCAGCAGGGCCTTGAGCGCCGGCGCGAAGGACAGCGTGAGCAGCGCCCCCAGCACGCTCAACACCACCACCGCCACCAGCGCTGCGCGCAGGTTGCCGCTGTCACGGCGCGACGCCAGGCTGCGCTGGTACAGCGCGCCGCCGGCCGCCGTGCCCAGCAGATAGACCGCCAGCAGGATGGCGTAGGTGTAGACGGTGTTCTCGGCGGTCTGGCTCAGCACCCGCACCACCACCACTTGCAGGCCGATGCCCAGCAGGCCGCAGGCGGACAGCGCCCACAGCGTTGCACTGCGGCGTGCAGGCGCCGATGCCGGCGCTGCGGCGCCGGGCAAGGTCGCGTCAGCCGGGGCCGGGCGCTGCAGCGGCGCCAGCCAGCGCCAGGCCATCGCGGCGCAGGCCAGGTTCAGGCCGGCGGCCACGCAGGCCGTGGCGCTCAGCCCCAGCCACGGGGCCAGCCAGAACGCCGCCGCCAGCACGCCCAGCAAGGCACCGGCGGTGTTGACGGCATACAGGCCGCCGACGGCATAACCGGCGCCGCGCAGTGGCGCCAGCACGCGCTGCATGGCCGGCAGCGTGGCGCCCATCGCCGACGTGGCCGGCAACAGCAGCAGCGCAGTGCCGACAAAGGCCACCCCCCATTGCCGCCAAGGCGAGGCCTCGTCGCCGATCCAGCCGAGCAGCAGCGCGCCGGCGGCCGGCATCGCCAGCACCAGCACCAGGGCCCACAGCGCGATCACCGCCTCCAGGGCGGCCAGCCAGCGGCCCGGCCGGGTGCTGCGTGACACCCGCCCGCCGAGCGCCCAGGCGCCCAGCGCCAGGCCACCGAAGAAGGCCGCCACCACCGCCAGCAGCGCACCGACTTCATGGCCGAGCCAGGTGCCGAGCTGCTGGGTCCAGACGATCTGGTAGGCCAGGCCGGCCAGGCCCGACAAGGCCATCGGTGCGGCCACCTGCCACCATGCCGGCATGCGCTGGGCTGTCTGGCGCCGGCCGTGGCCGGCGAGGTCCGCCGGGGGGGCGTTGGACCGGGCCGCATCGGCCCACACTTGGCTCACATCGAATCCTCGACAACTGCACACTGAAAACACGGAAGCCGGCCCACAGGCCGGCAGATGGTGTGGGCCCCGGCAGCCCGGTCAAGGGCGGCCAGGGCGCACACGCTCAGGCGCGCAACTTCAGTGCGCAATTTCAGCGCGCAATTTCAGCGCGCGGCCACGTTGGTGGTGCGCGACTGCGCCGCCAGGTTGCCTGACGGCGCCTTCACGCCGGCCACCACGGTGCTGCCCTTCACTTCGACGTACACCGGGTTCGAGTAGAACCACACATCGGTGAAGGCCTCGACATCGTTGTCCAGACGCCGCCCGCCTGCTACGGCGGTCAGGTGGGTCAGGCAATCGACGATCGTCGGCGCCTGTGCGGCATCAGCGCAGCCCGGGTTGGTCGGCACCACGGTGATGTTGTCGGCCAGCGAGTCGACCAGCGGGTTGCCATTGGCGTCGGTCTCGTTGGGCACGCCGGCGGGCATGTTGGTGCCACGCAGGCGCAGGTACTGGCTGGCCTGCACGCCCTTGATGTTGTAGGTCATCACGCGCCAGTTGCCGGGCAAGGCCTTCCAGTTGCTGCTGTTCCAGGTGGCCTTCACCGTGGTGCTTGGGTTCTCCGCGTTCGGGCTGTCGGTCTCGCCATTGCGGCCGCCAGGAGCGGCGCCGTTGTATTGCGCGCTGTCCGGGGCCACATAGCCGGTGACCAGGCCGCCGATCAGGTCGACATGGTGCAACACCGGCATGTTCAACGGCATGTTGATGCCGACCTGGGCCAGTGACGGGTTGGCGATGCTGTAGGGCGCGCGGTTCGTGCCTTCCGGGTCACGCAGGGCCACCACCACCCGCAGCTGGTCGCCGGGGTTGACCACCAGTTTGCTGCCCTGCTGGGCACAGTCGGGCTCGAAGAAGCCGGTGCCGGCCTTGGCGGCAGCCAGCACCCGCGCTTCCAGCGTGCCGGCGGGGTTGGCCCTGGCCACCGGGCCGTTGGTCTTGCAGACCACATACTGCATGCGGTCGATCAGGTCGCCGTTGACGAAGTACGAGTTGCCCGTGCGCATGCCGTCGACGATGTGCTGCGGAGTCAGCGCCGCGCCGCCGGTCTGCACCAGGGTGTAGCTCTTGTTGAACTCGCCCGGGTACTGGTCGTTGGTGGTCTGCGGGGCGTCCGGGCCGAAGGCGCCGCGGTTGTGGTAATCGCTGTTGTTGAAGATCCAGAAGTTGCGGCCTTCACCGAGCAGCGCATCCCACAGGCCGCCCACCTTCGCGGTGTAGTAGCCCATGCCGCCGTAGGTGCCGCGCCCGGCTGCACCGGTGCCGTAGCTGCGGTTGCCGGCGGCCTGGTGGCCGGGGCCGCCTTCCATGCCGAACGCCACCGTGGGCGCGGCATTGTTGAAGTTGCGGAAGTGCTGGATGTCGTATCCGCGGCTGCCCGTGGGGCTAAACACGCCCGCCCGCTCGACGTGCGCCGGGATGAAGAAGCTGGTGTTGGGGTGGTTGGCCGCCAGCCACTTGGCGCCTTCCACTGTCTTGGCATGGCCGAGCAGGCCGCTGTTGTAGGCGCCCACCAGCTTCTGGCCGCGCGGGTCGAGGAACTGGTTCAGGTCGCTACCGGGCACCGCACAGCTCCAGTTCTGCTCGCCGCGGCTCAGGTCGCCGGACCCCCGGTCGAAACAGTATTCGAACTGCGCGGTCTTGCTGCCGTTGCCGCCACCGCCCACCGGCAGCTGGCCGTCGATCACCGCCACGTTGTTGTGCTCATGGCCTGGCACCACCTGCTCCAGGCCCACGAACAGCGGCTTTTTCTTCAGCGCGCTCATCTGCTCGAGCACCGGGTACTGGAACTCCTGGATCGACTGCCAGCGCCACATGCGGCGGTCGGCGGCGTCGGGGTTGGTGCCGATCAGGTCACCCTTGATGCGGGCCACGCCGATGCTGTTGGCCCAGGTGGTGGCCGGGCCCTGGCCCTCCACGAATGGGTAGCCGGAAGCGGCGCCGGTCTGCGCATCGTCGACCAGCGTGCAGTTGCGGTTGCCGCTGCCGCCGTGGCCGGCCATCACGAACCAGTCCAGGCCGTAGGTGTCGACCGACTTGTTGACCAGCTTCTGCACCGAGATCTGGCCGTCGGAGCAGGTGGTGTGGTTGTGGAAGTCACCGACGGTGTAGCGCCCGGCATCGGCCTTGGCAGGCTGGGCCTGCGCGGTGATCGGCGTGGCGGCCAGCAGGCTGCAGGCCGCGGCGGCGGCCAGGCTGGCCGGGCGCAGGTTGAAACGTGGGGTCATCGGTGAAGCTCCTGGGGATTGCTGTGGGATTGCTGTGGGATTGCGGGGTGCGGCTGGGCTGGGCCATCGACAGGACAAGCACCCGGGCGTGTCTGTTCACACGCCGGAAACGTTAAGCGGGCGGTGTGTCGTCCGCATGACGGCCTGCTGGCCTGGCCCGGCCCTAACGGCGCACGGGCGCATGCTCAATCCAGGCCGATGATGAGTGCGGCTTCCACGTTGCCGGCTTGTTCGAAGCGCAGTG
>JBBRVT010000356.1:0-4970 GCA_038246615.1 Burkholderiales bacterium | reverse complement strand
TGCGTGGCGGGGGAGGTGGCGCCGACGGCGACGGCTGCAACCGGCTGCGTGCCCGGCGGCGCGGCGCAGGCCGTCAGCATCGCCGACAGCAAGCAACCTGCGACCGCGGCGCGCGCCGTGTGCGCGGGTCGAGCAAAGGTGTCGATGCCCAGCGAGAATGCGCCATGGCCCTCTTTCCCCAGCAATCGCTGAACGACGGCGTGCGCAAGCGCGAGGTATTCGGCTGGGCGATGTACGACTTCGCCAACTCCGGCTACACCACGGTGGTGCTGACGGCAGTCTTCAGCGCCTACTTCGTGGGCAGCGTCGCCGGCAACGCCGCCTGGGCGACGCTGGCCTGGACCGGCGCGCTCGCGCTGTCGAGCCTGCTGGTCATGTTGACCATGCCCGCGCTCGGCGCCTACGCCGACCTGCGCGCAGCCAAGAAACGCTTGCTGCTGTTCTCGACCGTGGGTTGCGTCGTGGCCACACTGGCGCTGGCCGAGGTTGGCCCGGGCGACGTGGCCTTGGCCATCGTGGCGGTGGTGCTGTCCAACCTGTTCTACAGCTACGGTGATTCGCTGATCGCTGCCTTCCTGCCGGAACTGGCGCGCCGGGACAGCCTGGGCCGCGTGTCGGGTTGGGGCTGGGCCTTCGGTTACTTCGGCGGCATGTTGACCCTCGGGCTCAGTCTGGCCTATGTCCTGTGGGCCCAAGGCCAGGGCATACCGGCCTCGCAGTTCGTGCCCGTCACGATGCTGATCACGGCGGCGATCTATGCGCTGGCATCGATCGCCACCTTCGCGCTGCTGCGCGAGCGTGCCGTGCCGCAGGTCGCCTTGGCGCAGCAGCAGGACATGGCCGCGTCGTTCACCCGGCTGCTGCAGACCTGGCGGGAAGCGCGGCGCTTCGAAGACTTCGCGCAATTGCTGGCCTGTGCGGTGGCCTACCAGGCCGGCATCTCGGTGGTCATCGCGCTGGCGGCGGTGTACGCCGAACAGGTGCTGGGTTTCAAGCAGGCCGAGACCATGATGCTGATCTTCCTGGTCAATATCGCTGCGGCGCTGGGCGCCTTCAGCTGGGGCTACGTGCAGGACCGCCTGGGCCATCGGCCCGCACTGGCCATCACGCTGGTCGGCTGGATCGTGATGACCTTGCTCGCCGGCCTGGCCACCGAGGCCACGCTGTTCTGGATCGCCGCCGTGATCGCCGGCCTGTGCATGGGCAGCAGCCAATCGGCCGGGCGGGCGCTGGCCGGCGCGTTCTCGCCCGAGCAGCGCCGGGCAGAGTTCTATGGCCTGTGGACCTTCGCCACCCGGCTGTCGGCCATCATCGGGCCGCTGACCTACGGCGCGGTGACGCTGTTGACCGCAGGCAACCACCGCGTCGCGATCCTGAGCACCGGCGTGTTCTTCGTGATCGGACTGGTGTTGCTGATGCGGGTGAACGTGCAGCGCGGCATGGCCGCTGCAGTTGCGGGTCCTGCGGCTGCCGCTGCCTGAAACCGGCCATCCGACCCGCGTCCTGGACGCTGCACTGCAAGTTGCTGTCGAGTTGTCTGCCATGAAGTTTGCGTGCGACCCGAGGTTGGCAAATTGGGATGAGGACCCTTGGCAGCGGCCCGGCGTTTGCTCATGCGCATGATGCGCTGGTTGGCTGATCGTTCCCTTGCCCGGCACCCAGGTTGATGCCGATCAAACCAAGGCCCACCCGCTCTTGAAAACGTCGCTTTGCAATGCGATGTGTGCGATCGTTTCCATTGTCGGTGCGCGTGTCGAGGCTGCAGTGCCGCCTCGTCGAGGCAGATCATCCCCAGGGCAGGCCATCCACACCACCGCAAAGGTTGACCATGAACGACGCGTTGATCCCGATCGACGGCTCTCCTGCCGCACTGCGCGCATTGGCGTTCGCCCTGCAGGAGACGCACAGCACGCTGGGCGCACGGGTGCATGTCCTCAACGTCCAGGCACCCCTGGTGCAGCCGTGGCCCGGAAGACTGGTCTCGCCGGACATGATCACTGCCGAGTTGCGCAGCGACGGCGAAAAGCTTCTGGTGCAGGCCGAGACCATGGCGCTGGCAGCCGGTGTCGCCTGCGCTGCGCAGGTGCGGATCGGGTCGGCCCCGGCCGAAATCATCGCCTATGCGGTCGAGCATGACTGCGACGTCATCGTCATGGGCACCCGCGGCATGGGTGCCGTCGGCAGCCTGGTGATGGGGTCGGTGGCGCAGAAGGTCGTGTACCTGGCGCCGGTGCCAGTGACCCTGGTCAAGTGACCGGCGTGCCAGGTGCACACACCACCGACGCATGCGCCGCACCGGCAGCGTGAGCAGTCTCTGGCTGATCTGGGCCCAACTCGCGCTGTGCGCCAGCGCGATCGCCGTCGCCGGCACCCTGCTGTCGCGTTATGCCGATGTCATCGCCGACAAGACCGGGTGGTCAGGCGCCTGGGTCGGACTGGTGCTGCTGGCCACGGTGACCTCGCTGCCGGAACTGGCCACCGGCATCAGCTCGGTGACGCTGGCCGACGCGCCGGACGTCGCGGTGGGCAATGTATTCGGGGCCTGCGTGCTCAACCTGTCGTACGTGGCGGTGCTCGATGTCATGAAGCGCAACGAGCCGCTGTTCCAGCGCGCCGGCCTGGGGCACATCGGCCTGGCGGGCTTCGGCATCATCATGCTGGCCGTGGCCGGCCTGGGGCTGGCGCTGTCGCAGTTTCCGCTGGCGCCGTCGCTCGGGCATGTCGGGCTGTATGCGCCGGTCTTGCTGATCCTGTACCTGCTGGCCATACGCATCACCTTCCGCTACGAGCGTTCCCAAGTGGCCGCAGGCGCCGAGCAGGCTGCGAGCCGCTACCCCGACATGCCGCTGCACCAGGCCGTCTGGCGCTTCGGCGTGGCCGCCAGTGTCGTGGTTGCAGCCGGCGTCTGGCTGCCCTTCATCGCCACCGATCTGGCGCTGGCCATGCAGTGGACCCAGAGCTTCGTCGGTACGCTGCTGGTGGCCATGGTGACTTCGCTGCCGGAACTGGTGGTGACGCTGTCGGCGCTGCGCCTGGGTGCCGTCGACATGGCGATTGCCAACCTGCTGGGCAGCAACCTGTTCAACCTGCTGATCCTGGCGATCGACGATATGTTCCATGTCCGCGGCCCGATCCTGGCGGCGGTTTCTCCGGTGCATGCGGTGTCCGCGATGTCGGCGATCCTGATGAGCGGCGTGGTGATCGTTGCGCTGCTGACGAAGCCGGCCGGTCGTGTCATGCGCCTGGCCAGCTGGGCCAGCGTGGCGCTGGCAGCTGTGTATGTGCTCAATGCGTCTGTGTTGTTCAGTCACGGCTAGCGTGGCGCGCGCCGGCCGGCCCGGGCGGCGCGCTGGCCGGTGCCATCGACGAAGCCACGTTGCGCCGCAGCCCGGCGCTGGCCGATCATGCCGAGAGCAATGACCCACGCCGAAGGAGTGCATGCCCATGTTCCAGGTCTATTCGATCGCCGGTCGCGTGTTCAGCGGCAGCCTGGAGCAATGGCGCCAGGTGGCCGCGACCAGCGCCGTGGCGCGTGCCAGGCGCATTGCGCCGGTCGGCCACGACGTGTTCGAACCCCATGCAGCGACCGCTGGCCCGGCACCGCCGTCGGCCACCGCTGCGGCCCGCAGCGGCGTGCTGGCGGCCTATGCAGCCGCCGCGCAGGGTGGCCAGGCGCGCAGACCGCTCACCCGTGTAGCGGATGTGATGAGCCAGCAGGTGCAGACCGTGCCGCTCGCGGCCAGCGTGCTGCAAGCCTGGCAAGCCCTGGCCCGAAAAGGCCTGGGCCAGGCGCCGGTGGTCGATGGACAGGGCAGGCTGGTCGGCCTGTTCCTGCGCGCCGACCTGATGCGCGTCGACTTGCTGGAGCACGCCACTGCCGATGCGTCGGCGTGGCGCGCGCTGTTGGCCGAACCCGTGCGCACCCTGATGTGGACCCCCGTGCCCGCCACGCTGGCCGACACCGACCTGCGCCGCGTGGCCACCGTCTTGCTCGATACGGGCCTGCCCGGGCTGCCGGTTGTCGACGAACGCGGCGCGGTTGCCGGCTTCGTCTCTCGCTCGGACATCCTGCGCGCGGTCACGGCCGACCCGCCGCTGGACCTGTGGGGCTGAGACTCTGAACCTGCGGGCCCGCAGCCACCATCGAACCGCGTCCAGGAAGCGTCCCCATGCACCGAGTGTGCAGAGCCAACCCGCAAAGCCACCCGCGACATGACCATGACCGTCTCTGACAAGCCCACGAAAACCCCGCCGGGGCAGGCGCCACCAGACCCGAAAGCGCCGGCCTGGCATGCTCTGGCGGGCGACGAGGCCTGCGCGCAGCAGGGTGTCGATGTCCGTCTGGGCTTGTCTGCGGCCGATGCCGAGGGGCGCCTCGCCCGCAACGGCCCCAACCGGTTGGCGGAGACGCCTCCGCGCTCGGCCTGGCTGCGGTTGTCCGACCAGTTCAAGAGCACCTTGATCCTGATCCTCATCGCCGCTGCGGCGCTGGCCTACGCCGTCGGTGACTTGAAGGACGCGGTGGTGATTCTGGTCGTTGTGGTGCTCAACGCCTTGCTCGGCTTCTACCAGGAGAACCGGGCCGAGCAGAGCCTGGCGGCGCTGAAGAAGATGCTGGCGACCCAGGCCCGCGTGCGGCGTGACGGCCATCCTGCCGCGATGGATGCCGAGGCGCTGGTGCCCGGCGACATCGTGCTGCTCGAAGCCGGTGACAAGGTGCCGGCCGACGGCCGGCTGGTCGAGGCACACAACCTCGAGATCGACGAATCGGCGCTCACCGGCGAGTCGCACACCGTGGGCAAGCAGGTGGAGAAGCTGGCCGACGCCGCAGCGCCGCTGGCTGAGCGCACGAACATGGCGTTCATGAACACCGTGGTGACGCGTGGCCGCGCCGAACTGCTGATTGCAGCCACCGGCGATACCACCGAGATGGGCCGCATCGCCCACCTGATGCAGCAGGCGCCGCAGGA
>JBBRVT010000355.1:0-4974 GCA_038246615.1 Burkholderiales bacterium | reverse complement strand
TGATGCACCTGCCCGCGCTGGCCCAGACCACCGTCAAGGACGCCTGGGTGCGCGGCACCGTGGCCCAGCAGAAGGCCACCGGCGCGTTCTTCCAGATCACCACGCCCGCTGGCGGCACACTGCTGTCGGCCAGCTCACCGGCGGCCGGCGTGGTGGAGATCCACGAGATGACGATGGACGGCAGCACGATGCGGATGCGCGCACTGCCCAGGGGGCTGAATCTGCCTGCCGGCAAGACGGTCGAACTCAAGCCCGGCGCCCACCACGTGATGCTGATGGACCTGAAGGCGCCGCTGGCGGCCGGTGAGTCGGTCGACCTGATCCTGGTGGTCGAGGGCAAGGACGGCAAGAAAGAGACCATCACGCTGAAGGCGCCGGTCAAGGCGTTGGGCTCGGCGGCGGCCGGCGCGCACAAGCACTGAGAACCTGACTTCGGCGGGCAGGCGCCCAATGGCGCCTGCTTTGGGCTGTCAGTAGCCGTCGCCCAGCACCAGGCCTTCACGCCGCGGGTCGGCGCCGCCGGCCCAGGCCGGCAGGCCGTTCTCACGGGTGATGCGCACGATGGTGCTGATGCCACTGCTCTGCGCCGTGGTGCCGGTGACGGTGTGGCCGAGCGCGCGCAGGCCGCTGATCAGCGGGTCGTCGGCACCGCTGTTGCTGGTGACGATGTTCGGGTGCTCGATGCCCACGTTGGTGGTGGCCGAGTTGCCGGCGCCGAAGTCGACCATCGACGTGGCCTGCTGGGCATCGAGCCCCCAGTCGAGCACGCCCACCAGGGTCTTGACGACGAACTGGATGATGGTGGCGCCACCGGGTGACCCGGTGCCCATGACGAAGTCGCCCATCGATCCGTCAGCCGCCTGCTTGAACACCAGCGTGGGCGCCATCGAGCTGCGCGGGCGCTTGCCGGCCTGCACCCGGTTGGCGATCGGCACGCCGCTGGAATCGGCCGGTGCGGCGGAGAAGTCGGTGAGCTGGTTGTTGAGGATGAAGCCCCGTGCCATGCGCCAGGAGCCGAAGCCCGATTCCACCGTGGTCGTCATGCTGACCACGTTGCCCCGCTTGTCGACGATGGTCATGTGCGTGGTGCCGGCCTCGGGCACCAGCGCGCCCACGCCCAGTGGCACGGCGCCCAAGGCGCCAGGCTGGGCGGTGCCCATGCTGCGCGAGAAGCTGATCAGGTCGGCGCGGCCCCGCAGGTAGGTCTTGTCCAGCATCGCGGCCCAGCTGCCGCCGGGCAATGCCACGAAGTCGGTGTCGGCGATGTACTTGTCGCGGTCGGCATAGGCCAGGCGGTTGGCCTCGGCCACCAGGTGCACGCCCATCACCGTGGGCTTGCCGCCTTCGATGTCGAGCGCGGTGGGCCGCAGCTGCGCCAGGTCGAAGTTCTCCAGGATGCCCAGCGACTGGGCCACGGTGATGCCGCCAGAGGACGGCGGGCCCATGCCGCAGACGATGTGGGCGCGGTAGCTGGTGCACACCGCGTCGCGCTTCCTGGCCTGGTAGGCGGCCATGTCGGCCAGCGTCGTGCGGCCCGGCGTCATCGCCACGCCGTTGGCGCCGGTGCTGGCGCCGATCTTGTCGACCACCGCCTGGGCGATGGCGCCGGTGTAGAAGGCATCGGCACCACCGGCGGCGATGCTGCGCAACGTGTCGGCGTAGGCCGGCAGCATGAAGGTGCTGCCCAGGGCCCTGGCGCTGCCGTCGGCATTCAGGTAGGTTGCACTGGCCTCTGCGTCACGCAGGAAGTTGGTGCGCGCGCCGAAGATTGCATCGGCCATGCGCCCGCTGATCGGAAAGCCGTTGGTGGCCAGGTCGATGCCGGGCTGGAACAGGTCCTTCCAGGGCAGCCTGCCGTGCTCGCCATGCGCCAGCGCCAGCATGCGCACGGCGCCGGGCGTGCCGATGGATCGGCCGCTGGCACGCGCGCTGGGCAGCGGCGCGGTGCGTTCGGCATCGCCCACCCAGCGCAGGTCGTTCTCGGTGGCGGCGGCCGGCGCGGTCTCGCGGCCGTCGTAGCTGACCACCGTCTTGGTGGCGGCGTCGTAGTGCAGCATGAAGGCGCCGCCGCCCAGGCCGCTGCTCTGCGGCTCGACCAGGCCCAGCACCATCTGCACCGCCACTGCGGCATCCACTGCGCTGCCACCGGCCTTCAGCACCTCGCAGCCGGCCTTGCTGGCCAGCGGGTTGGCGGTGACGACCATGTAGCTCTTGGCCTTGACCACCGTCTTGCCGGTGCGGTAGCCCGAGGATGGCTCAGGCGCGGCCGGGTCGCCTGCGGCGCCCGACCCCACCACCACCGAACCGTCGGCGGTGGTGGTCTGGCAGGCGGCCAGTTGTTCCTCCTCGGCCACGCCGCCGCCGCAACCTGCGACCAGCAGCGCCAGCGCGCCCATCCAGACCGCCAGCGACCAGCGCCGCCATCCCTCGAATCGACCCATGCCAAGCTCCTTGTGTGTACGGCAGTTCATGCGGCAGTTCATGCGGCGGTTCATGCGGCAGTTCATGCCGCAAGTTCATGCGGCAAGTTCAGGCGGCAAGTTCAGGCGGCAAGTTCAGGCGGCCCGCCCGCCGATGCGGGCTCCCCGTGCCAGACCATAGCGATTTGCGCGCCAGGCAGTGCAGCGGGTTAACGCGGGTGGCTGCCCTGCGCTGGTGCAGCCAGGGCTGGCAGGCGTGCACCAGGCATCGCCGACAATCGCGCATGACCGATTCCACTTCCCCGGCCGGTGCACTGCCTGGCGCATCCGCCGGCCCCGCCTTTGCGCAGCTGCCGCTGTCGCCCGCCATGCTGGCCAACCTGCAGACCCTGGGCTACCTGGCGATGACGCCGATCCAGGCCGCCGCCCTGCCCCTGGCGCTGGCCGGCCACGACCTGGTGGCGCAAGCCGCCACCGGCAGCGGCAAGACCGCCGCCTTCGCCCTGGCGCTGCTGCACCGCCTGGACGCGCGGCGGCCCGACACCCAGGCGCTGGTGCTGTGCCCCACCCGCGAACTGGCCGACCAGGTGACGCAGGAGATTCGCCGCCTGGCACGTGGCGAGGACAACATCAAGGCGCTGACGCTGTGCGGCGGCACGCCGATCAAGCCGCAGACCGACAGCCTGGCGCATGGCGCGCACATCGTGGTGGGCACGCCCGGGCGCATCGTCGACCATCTGGCGCGCGACAGCCTGCAGCTGGGCGCGCTGGCCACGCTGGTGCTGGACGAGGCCGACCGCATGCTGGACATGGGCTTTGCCGAGGACATCGCCACCATCGGCAGCCGCTGCCCCAAGGTGCGGCAGACGCTGCTGTTCTCGGCCACCTACCCCGAGGGGCTGGCGCAGATCAGCCGCCGCTTCCTGCGTGACCCGAAGGAGGTGACGCTGGCAGCCCAGCCCGGAGCGGCCAAGATCCGACAGCGCTTCTATGAGGTGACCGAAGGCCAGCGCCTGCATGCGGTGGGCCTGCTGCTGAACCACTGGCGGCCCGAGCGCACGCTGGCCTTCTGCAACACCAAGGCGCAGTGCCGCGACCTGGTGGCGGTGCTGCAGGCCCAGGGCGTGGCCGCGCTGGCGCTGCATGGCGACCTGGAACAGCGTGAGCGCGACCAGGTGCTGGTGCGCTTTGCCAACCGCAGCTGCCCGGTGCTGGTGGCCACCGACGTGGCCGCGCGCGGGCTGGACATCGTCGGGCTGGAGGCAGTGATCAACGTGGAGGTGAGCCAAGACGCCGAGCAGCATGTGCACCGCGTGGGCCGCACCGGCCGGGCCGACGCCGACGGCTGGGCCTTCAGCCTGGCCAGCCTGGACGAGATGGGCCCGGTGGGCCGCATCGAGCAGCTGCAGGGCCGCGTTTTCGACTGGTTCCCGCTCGACGGCCTGGCCCCCACCGGCAGCGGCGTGCTGCGCGCACCGATGGTGACGCTGCAGATCCTGGGCGGGCGCAAGGAGAAGATCCGCCCGGGCGACGTGCTGGGTGCGTTGACCGGCGACGGCGGCCTGCCGGCGGCGCAGATCGGCAAGATCAACGTCAACGAGTTTTCCACCTACGTGGCGGTGGCGCACGAGATTGCGGCCAAGGCCTTGAAGGCGCTGAACGACGGCAAGGTCAAGGGCAAGAAGGTGAAGGCGCGGTTGCTGGACGACTGATCGCCTGGGCGGTCACAGCCCGGCAGGACACAGATCCGTCACAGATCCGTCACAGATACGGCGCAAACAGCGCCGCCAGGTCCACCCGGGCGCGCAGCCGCATGCAGAGCAGGAAGGTGCCGAAGAACTTGCGCTGCAACAGCAGCAGGTCGGGCGGCGGGGTGCGCGAGAAGCCCTGGTCGAAGAACTGCGCCTGGCCCTGCGCGAACATGCGGCTGAACAAGTCGGAATTGCCGAAGTCATAGGCACCGGCATGGCGCAGCGGCTCGCCGGTGGCCATCAGGATCGCCAGCACGCCGTCGGCCTGGGCTGCGGGTTCGGTGTCGCCGATGTAGCCGAGCGCCAGCGCAGCGGCACGCACCCGCGCGGCGTCGGCGTCGCGCAGGGCGCGGCCCAGGTCGCGCAGCTGCTGCACCCGGTGCGGCGCGACGGTCTCGGCGGCACCGAAATCCAGCAGCGCGATGCGGCCGGTGGCGGCTTCGTACAGGTAGTTGCTGAAGTTGGGGTCGGTCTGCACCAGCTGCATGCCGAACAGCTCGTGCGCGGCCAGACGCGCCAGCGCCGCCGCCACCGCATCACGCTGGGCCTGGGTGCCGCCGGCCGCCAGCCGGTCGACCGCGACACCGGGGGCGAAATCGGTGGCCAGGATCTGGTCGGTGCAGTGGTCGGCATGCACCGCCGGCACCACCAGCACCGGGTCGTCGCCCAGCGCCAGGCGGTAGGCGGTGGTGGCGGCGGCCTCGGCCCGGTAGTCGGTCTCGCGCAGCAGTTGTTGCTGCACCCGCTCCAGGATCTCGCCCAGGTCCATGCCGGCGGGCAGCATCCCGGGCGTGCGCGCCAGC
>JBBRVT010000354.1:0-4978 GCA_038246615.1 Burkholderiales bacterium | reverse complement strand
CGAGGCGTTGATGACGCACAGCACCTCGGCGCCGGCTGCCTGGGCCGCCTGGGCCGGCTCGTCGAACCAGGCGTCTTCGCAGATCAGCAGGCCGAAGCGGCGGCCACCGGCGGTGAACACCACCGCGCCCTGCCCCGCATCGCGGCCCGAGACGAAGTAGCGCCGCTCGTCGAAGACCTGGTAGTTCGGCAGCTCGCGCTTGCAGTAGGTGGCGGCCACCTGGCCACCGGCCAGCACAGACGCCGCATTGAAGCGCTGCACCACCGCATGCGAGCGGCTGCGCTGGTCGCCCTGGCCGGCAAACTGGTGCGGATGGCCGACCACCACCGTCAGCCCGTCGAAGGCGGCCAGCGCGGTCGCCAGCACGGCCAGTTCCCTGGCGCAGGCCTGCATGAAGGCCGGGCGCAGCAGCAGGTCTTCGGGCGGGTAGCCGGTCAGCGCCAGTTCGGGTGCCACCAGCAGAGCCGCACCGCCGGCATGGGCTTCGCGTGCGCAATCCACAATGCGGCGCGCATTGCCCGCCAGGTCACCGACCGTGGCATTGAACTGGGCCAGTGCAATGCGGACTGCAGGGGTGGGAGTTGGCATACGGTGAATGAGCAGACCAGATTGGACGCGATGGCCAAGGATGTTATCCGGGTCCACCAAGACCCGTGTGCGCTGGATGGCGCGGCCTGGAACGCGCTGCTGGCCCGCCAGAGCCGGCCCACGCCCTTCATGCGCTGGGAGTACCTGGCCGCGCTGCATGCCTCGGGCAGTGCGGTGCCGCGTGCCGGCTGGACGCCGCGCTTCGTCACGGTGCACCGCAGTGCGCAACTGGTGGCTGCAGCGCCGGCCTACCTGAAGAGCCATTCCTACGGCGAGTACGTCTTCGACTGGGCCTGGGCCGACGCCTACCAGCGCCACGGTCTGCACTACTACCCCAAGCTGCTGGTGGCGGTGCCGTTCACGCCGGTGCCAGGCAGCCGGCTGCTGGCGGTTGACGATGCAGCACGCCACATGCTGCTGGCCGGCCTGGCCCAGGTGGCCGAGGACGAAGACGCCTCGTCGGTGCATCTGCTGTTCCACGAGCCCGACGAGGCACCCGCCGTGGCTGCGCAGGGCTGGCTGGCGCGCCAGGGCGTGCAGTTCCACTGGACCCAGGACACCGCCGCGCCCCAGGCCGACTTCGGCGCCTTCCTGGCCAGCCTGCAGCGCGACAAGCGCAAGAAGATCCAGCAGGAGCGGCGGCGCGTGGCCGAGGCCGGGGTGGAATTCACGGTGCACGAGGGCGACGCGATCGACGCCGGGCTGTGGCGCTTCTTCCACCAGTGCTACACCCTGACCTACCGTGCGCACGGCTCCACACCCTACCTGACGGCGGCCTTCTTCCAGGCCATGGCGGCCACGTTGCCGCAGCACTGGCTGATGTTCGTGGCGCGGCGTGGCGGGCGACCGATCGCCGTATCGCTGGTGGCCATCGACCGCGCCAGCGGCGAGGCCTATGGCCGCTACTGGGGCGCCACCGAATACATCCCCTGCCTGCACTTCGAGGCCTGCTATTACCAGCCGCTGCAGTGGTGCATGGCACAGGGCTTTCAGCGCTTCGAGGGCGGCGCGCAGGGCGAGCACAAGATGGCGCGCGGCCTGCTGCCGGTGGGCACGCGTTCGGCACATTGGCTGGCCCACCCGCAGTTCTCGGCTGCAGTGGCCGATTTCCTGCAGCGCGAGGGCCACGGCATCGCCGCCTATGTGGACGAGCTGCGCGAACACAGCCCGTTCAAGGCCGGCGCTTGACGCATCGCAAGGCGCACCCCGGGATCAACCCTTGTCAGGCGGGCCGGCGGGCCTATGCTGCCACCCAGGCCCGCGACGGCCTGCACCCAGGCCCTGCCCATGGACCAACACTACCTGACCCCGCTGTTCTCGCCCGCGTCGATCGTCGTCTTTGCCGGCGACAGCGACCGGCCCGACAGCCAGACCGCGCTGGCCCGCGCCCTGCTGGCCGGCCTGCGCGATGGCGGCTATGCCGGCACCGTCACCCATCTCGACATCCAGATGACCGGAACGCTGGCCGACCTGGTGCATTCGCGGGCCGACCTGGCCGTGATCGCCCTGCCCGATGACCAGGTGGCTGCGGCGCTGGAGGTGGCGGGCCGCATCCGCTGCCGCGCCGCGCTGGTGCTGTCTGCCGGCCTGGGCGCCGCGCCCTGCGCCGAACTGCTGGCCATCGCCAGGCGGCACGGCGTGCACCTGCTGGGGCCCAACAGCCTGGGCTTCCAGCGGCCGCTGCAAAAGCTCAACGCCAGCGCCGCCGGGGCGCTGGCCGCACCCGGCCCGCTGGCGCTGGTGTCGCAGTCGGGCGCGCTCACCGCGTCGATCCTGGACTGGGCGCAGCAGAACAGCGTGGGCTTTTCGGCGGTGATCTCGCTGGGGCCCAACACTGCAGTCGATCTGCCGCAGGCACTGGACTTTCTGGCCAACGACGCCAGCACCAAGTCGATCCTGGTTTACATGGAAGGCATCCGCAACGCCCGCCGCTTCATGAGCGCGCTGCGCGCTGCGGCCTATGCCAAGCCGGTGGTGGTGATGAAGGCCGGGCGCAAGCCGGCCGGCAGCAAGGCGGCACTCACCCATTCGGCAGCCATCGTCGGCAGCGACGATGTGTTCGAGGCCGCATTGCGCCGTGCCGGCGCGGTGCGGGTGCGCCTGTTCACCCAGCTGTTCTCGGCGGCCAAGTGCCTGGCCTCGCGCTACCGGCCGGTCGGCAAGCGGCTGGCCATCGTCACCAACGGCGGCGGGCCGGGCGTGCTGGCGGCCGACTGGGCCAACGAGATCGGCCTGGAGGTGGCTTCGCTCGCCGATGCCGGCCGCCATGCACTGGCACCGCAACTGCCGCCAGGCACCGACCTGCAAGCCGTGATCGACCTGGGCGAGGACGCCCTGCCCGCCCACTACAGCGCTGCGCTGCTGGCGCTGGGCAAGGACACGGGCGTCGACGGCATGCTGGCGATCTACTCGCCCAAGCCCGAGAGCGACCCGGCGGCGGTGGCGCGTGGCGTGGCCGAGGTGTTCCGCCTCACCGGCAAGCCGGTGCTGGCCTGCTGGATGGGCGACGCCCGGGTGAAGGAGGCGCGCGAGGTGCTCGACGCGGTGGCGGTCCCCAGCTTTCGCACGCCCGAAGCGGCGGTGGACGCCTTCGGCAACATCGCCAGCTTCTACCAGAACCAGCAACTGCTGCAGCAGACGCCGCCGCCTAACTGCAGCCTGGCCAAGCCCGACGTGGAAGGCGCGCGCCTGCTGATCGAGGGCGTGCTGGCCGAGCGCCGCAAGGTGCTGACCGAGATGGAAAGCAAGGCCCTGCTGGCGGCCTTCCACATCCCGGTGACGCGCACCATGCTGGCGCGCAGCGCCAACGAGGCGATGCTGATCGCCGCGCAGCTGGGCTACCCGGTGGCGCTGAAGATCGACTCACCCGACATCAGCCACAAGAGCGACGTGCAGGGCGTGGCGCTGAACGTGTCGAGCGCCACCCAGGTGCGCGATGTCTACAACGACATGCTGGCTGCGGTGAAGCGGGCGCAACCCGGCGCCCTGATCAACGGCGTGACGATCCAGCCGATGTCGGGCCTGCGCCATGGCCGCGAGATCTACATCGGCCTGACCACCGACGACCCCTTCGGCCCGGTGATCACCTTCGGCGCCGGCGGCACGATGATCGAGCTGATCGCCGACCGCGCGATGGAGCTGCCGCCGCTGAACCAGTTCCTGGCGCGGCGGCTGATCGAGCGCGCGCGGGTATCGGCGATGCTGGGCGCCTGGCGCGGCACGCCGGCGGCCGACCTGGAGGCGGTGGAGCAGATCGTGCTGCGGGTGTCGGAGATGGTGTGCGAGCTGCCGCAGCTGCGCGAGATGGACATCAACCCGGTCATCGTCGACGAGACCGGCGCCGTGGCGGTGGACGCGCGGGTGGTGATCGACCATGCGCCGCACACCCACCACGGCAGCGGCGACTACAACCACCTGGCCATCCTGCCCTACCCCAGCGCCCATGCGCGTGAATGGCCGATGAAGGGCGGCGGGCTCTACACCATCCGCCCGATCCAGCCCGACGACGCCGACATGCTGCAGGCCTTCGTGCGCGGGCTGTCGCAGGAGAGCCGCTACTTTCGCTTCGCCAGCGCCATGCCCGAGCTGCCGCCGCGCATGCTGGCGCGCTACACCCTGATCGACTACGACCGCGAGATGGCGCTGGTGGCGGTGCACCGCACCCGCACTGCGCTGGCCGACGGTGCATTCACCGAGACCGAGCGGATCATCGGTGTCTCGCGCTACATCACCAACCCCGACCAGACCAGCTGCGAGTTCAGCCTGGTGGTGTCAGACCAGCACAAGGGCCAGGGCCTGGGCTCCCGGCTGATGCTGTCGATCATGGACTTCGCCCGCGCCAAGGGCCTGAGCGAGATCGACGGGCTGGTGCTGGCCAACAACCCCGCCATGCTGCGGCTGATGACCGGGCTGGGCTACACCGTGCACCCGTTCCCGGAAGACCCGGACTTCAAGCTGGTCAGCAAGGCGCTGTAGTCGCCGGCGCTCCCTAGGAGCCTGTCGGACTTGGGGAGCATCGGCTGCGAATCGACCGCAGCGGTCCATTTCTCACCATCTTTTTGCCCCATAGCTGGGCTACGGGGCTGCAAATCCGGCAAGAACTGTCCTCGCTGGGGCCGATTCTCGCTATCGACGCCCCAAGTCCGACAGGCTCCTAGCCATTGCAGCGCTCGGGCATTTCGCCAGGCACAAACCCACCTCAGGCGGGTTTGTGCCCTGGCTCAGAGCCTGAGAGTTTTTCGGGCGTGCCCGAACAGCGCGTCAAAGGGCACCCGATCTCGGCGCAAAGCGCAGCCATAGCCCGGGCTAGGGCGAGCATTTGCAACGACGAGCGGGCGCCCTTTGGCGTGATGAGCGGGCGTGAACGAAAGACTCTCAGGCTCTCAGCCCT
>JBBRVT010000353.1:0-5021 GCA_038246615.1 Burkholderiales bacterium | reverse complement strand
GCTCTCCCGGAGATCCCCATGATCCAGATCACGCTGCCCGATGGTTCCCAACGCCAGTTCCCCGAGCCTGTCACCGTCGCCGGCGTGGCCGCATCCATCGGCACCGGCCTGGCCAAGGCCGCGCTGGGTGGCAGGCTGGGTCAGGGCGAAGCCGCCCGGCTGGTCGACACCAGCCACCTGATCGAGGCCGACGCGCAACTCGCCATCGTCACCGACAAGGACGCCGACGGCCTGGAGATGATCCGCCACTCCACCGCCCACCTGCTGGCCTATGCGGTCAAGCAGCTGCACCCCGAGGCCCAGGTGACGATCGGGCCGGTGATCGAGAACGGGTTCTACTACGACTTCGCTTACAAGCGCCCCTTCACGCCCGACGACCTGGTCGCCATCGAGAAGCGCATGGGCGAGCTGGCCAAGAAGGACGAGCCTGTTCTGCGCCGCGTGCTGCCGCGCGACGCAGCGGTGGCCCATTTCAAGGCCCAGGGCGAGTTCTACAAGGCCGAGATCATCGCCAGCATTCCGGCCGACCAGGATGTCTCGCTCTACCGCGAAGGCGACTTCGAAGACCTGTGCCGCGGCCCGCACGTGCCCAGCACCGGCAAGCTGCGCCACTTCAAGCTGATGAAGGTGGCTGGCGCCTACTGGCGCGGCGACCAGAAGAACGAGCAGCTGCAGCGCATCTACGGCACCGCCTGGGCCAGCAAGGACGACCTCGCCAACTACCTGCGCATGCTGGAAGAAGCCGAGAAGCGTGACCACCGCAAGCTGGGCCGCGAACTCGACCTGTTTCACATCGATGAGCACGCGCCCGGCTTGGTCTTCTGGCACCCCAAGGGCTGGCAGCTGTGGCAGGGGGTCGAGCAGTACATGCGGGCGGTGTACCGCGACAACGGCTATCAGGAAGTGAAAGGCCCGCAGTTGCTAGACCGCACGCTGTGGGAGAAGAGCGGCCACTGGGAGAAGTACCGCGACGCGATGTTCACCACCGAGAGCGAAAAGCGCGACTACGCCCTCAAGCCGATGAACTGCCCGGGCCACATCCTGATCTTCAAGCAGGGCATCAAGAGCTACCGCGACCTGCCGCTGCGCTATGGTGAGTTCGGCCAGTGCCACCGCAACGAGCCCACCGGCGGCCTGCACGGCATCATGCGGGTGCGCGGTTTCACCCAGGACGACGGCCACATCTTCTGCACCGAGGACATGATCCTGGGCGAGTGCGTGGCCTACACCGCGCTGCTGCAGAGGGTGTACGCCGACTTCGGCTTCGCCAACATCCTCTACAAGGTGGCGACACGGCCGGCGCAGCGCATCGGCAGCGACGCCATCTGGGACAAGGCCGAAGCGGCGCTGATCGACAGCCTGACACGCTCGGGCTGCGACTTCGTCATCGCCCCCGGTGACGGCGCCTTCTATGGTCCCAAGATCGAATACACGCTGAAAGACGCCATCGGCCGCGAGTGGCAGTGCGGCACCATGCAGGTCGATTTTTCGATGGCCGAACGCTTGGGCGCCGAGTATGTGGCCGAGGATTCCAGCCGCCGCCACCCGGTGATGCTGCACCGCGCCATCGTCGGCAGCCTGGAGCGTTTCATCGGCATCCTGATCGAGCAGCATGCCGGTGCGCTGCCTGCCTGGCTGGCGCCGGTGCAGGTGGTGGTGGCTTGCATCACCGACGCGCAGCATGAATACGTGGCTGAAGTGGTGAAATCGCTGCAAAAACAAGGAGTTAGAGTACAGGCTGATTTGCGCAATGAAAAAATCACGTATAAAATCCGTGAGCATTCATTGCAAAAGGTCCCGTACATCCTGGTCGCAGGCGACAAGGAGAAGGCAAGCGGGTCCGTTGCCGTGCGCGCCCGGGGCAACCTCGACCTTGGCGCGATGCCGCTGGGCGACTTCATCGCGAAGCTCACCGACGACATCGCCCGCAAGGCTTAGAGCTTGCCCCTCAGGCGCGCCATTTCGTTTCCGCTGCCCGTTGGTGGGTGCCCATTGCTTGCCTTGGGGTGCCGTGCCATTGGGTCTGAAGGGGTTTGAACCATCGCTACTTTCATGGACCGCCGTACGCCCAATGTGGAGCGCAAGCATCGGCTGAACCGCGAGATCATGGCGCCTACCGTGCGCTTGAACGGGATCGAGAACGAACCCCTGGGCATCGTCAGCATCATCGAGGCCCTGCGGCTGTCCGGTGAAGCCGATGTCGATCTGGTCGAGATCGCTCCCACTGCAGATCCTCCGGTCTGCCGGCTGATGGATTACGGCAAGTTCAAGTACCAGGAGCAGAAGAAGGCCGCCGAAGCCAAGAGCAAGCAGAAGATCATCGAGGTCAAGGAAGTGAAGTTCCGGCCTGGCACCGATGACGGCGACTACAACATCAAGATGCGCAATCTGCGGCGGTTCATTGCTGAAGACGGCGACAAGGGCAAGGTCACGCTGCGCTTTCGCGGCCGCGAGATCACCCACCAAGACATCGGCATGCGCATGCTGGAGCGCATCCGCGACGAACTGGCCGATGTGGCGCTGGTCGAGCAGTTTCCCAAGCTGGAAGGCCGCCAGATGATCATGGTGCTGGCGCCCAAGAAGAAGCAGTAGTCAGATCGATCTGCTGTTGCAGCAATGCAGCAGCCCGTTGGATTCCCCGCACCGGTCTGGTCACCGGCGCAACCAGGGGAGCAGCCGCTGCAGGCTGTCAAAGTGCACCGGCAACCGCCGGGGCCGCCTGCAGGGGCAACTTAGAAGGAGCAGTCATGCCCAAGATGAAGACCAAGAGCGGCGCGAAAAAGCGCTTCCGCGTGCGCCCGGGTGGCACCGTCAAGCGGGGACAGGCGTTCAAGCGCCACATCCTCACCAAGAAGTCGACGACCCGCAAGCGCCAGCTGCGTGGCACGGTGGCTGTGCATGAGACCAACATGGGTCACATCGCGCAAATGCTGCCGTACGGCGGCCTGTAACCACTGACCGACCCAAGGAGAACACATGCCTCGCGTCAAACGTGGTGTCACCGCCCGCGCCCGCCACAAGAAGATCCTGGCCCTGGCCAAGGGTTACCGCGGCCGCCGCAAGAACGTCTTCCGCATCGCCAAGCAGGCGGTGATGAAGGCGGGCCAATATGCCTACCGTGACCGTCGCACCCGCAAGCGGGTGTTCCGTGCGCTGTGGATCGCCCGCATCAACGCCGCCGCGCGTGGTCTGGGCATCACCTACAGCAGGTTCATGGCCGGCATGAAGAAGGCATCGATCGACATCGATCGCAAGATGCTGGCTGAACTGGCCGTCAACGACCCGGCTGCCTTTGGCAGCATCGTCGCCAAGGTGAAGGCCCAGCTCGCTTGATTTCCGCTGCGCCGCATCCGCCTCGCGGCGGGTGCGGTGCCACGCAGCAAGCATTCGAAGGTCGTCACCTGTGGGCGGCCTTTTTTGTTTCCAGACACATGTCCATGACCGATCTCGACACTCTGGTGGCAGCGGCCCACGCCGACTTTGCCGCCGCGCCCACCCCCGCTAAACTGGAAGATGCCAAGGCCCGTTTCCTCGGCAAGGCCGGCCGCGTGACCGAGTTGCTCAAGCGCCTGGCCAGTGCCTCGCCCGACGAGAAGAAGACCCGCGGCGCCGAGATCAACCAGACCAAGCAGCGCATCGAGGCAGCGCTCACCGCCCGCCGCCAGGCACTGGCCGACGCCGAACTGGGCGCGCAACTCAGGGCCGAGGCGCTGGACGTCACCTTGCCCGGTCGCCTGCGTGGCACCGGCGGCTTGCACCCGGTTTCGCGCGCGCAGGAGCGCATCGAAGCCATCTTCGGCTCGATGGGCTTCGACGTGGCTGAAGGCCCCGAGATCGAGACCGACTGGATGAGCTTCACCGCGTTGAACAACCCGGAGAACCATCCGGCGCGCTCGATGCAGGACACCTTCTATGTCGACATGCAGGACGACGGCGGCCGCTGGTACAACCTGCGCCCGCACACCAGCCCGATGCAGGTGCGCTACGCCAGGGCGCACGCCGCGAAGTACGCCCACCTCGACCCGATGCCCGAGATCCGCGTGATCGCCCCGGGGCGCACCTACCGGGTCGACAGCGACGCCACCCACTCGCCGATGTTCCACCAGTGCGAAGGCCTGTGGATCGGCGAGAACGTCAGCTTCAAGGATCTGAAGGTGGTGTTCACCGCCTTCTGCCGGCAGTTCTTCGAGAGCGACGACCTGCAGCTGCGCTTTCGCCCCAGCTTTTTCCCGTTCACCGAGCCCTCGGCCGAGATCGACATCGCGTTTGCATCCGGCCCGCTGAAAGGCAAGTGGCTGGAGGTGGGCGGCTCTGGCCAGGTGCACCCGAACGTGGTGCGCAACTACGGGCTCGACCCAGAGCGCCACATCGGCTTTGCCTTCGGCATGGGCATGGACCGCATGGCCATGCTGCGCTACGGCGTGAACGACCTGCGGCTGTTCTTCGAGAACGACCTGCGCTTTCTGCGTCAGTTCAACTGATGCCGCCGCCCGCCTGCAGCCCCACCGAGTTCCTCCGCCATGCAATTTCCTGAGTCCTGGTTGCGCAGCTTCTGCAACCCGCCCTTGTCCACCACCGAACTGGCCGACCTGCTGACCATGGCCGGCCTGGAAGTCGAAGACCTGCGCCCGGCCGCGCCGCCCTTCAGCCGCGTGGTGGTGGGCGAGATTGTCGAGGCCGATCAGCACCCGAATGCCGACCGCCTGCGGGTGTGCATGGTGGACGCCGGCGCACACAGCCAAGACGGCCCGCTGCAGATCGTCTGCGGCGCGCCCAATGCCCGCGTGGGCATCAAGGTGCCGTTGGCCCTGGTGGGTGCCGAGCTGCCGCCGGCCGAGGCCGGCGCCGGCCCGTTCACGATCCAGCTGGGCAAGCTGCGTGGCGTGGAGAGCCAGGGCATGCTGTGCTCGGCGCGAGAGCTGAAGCTCAGCGACGACCACGGCGGCCTGCTCGAGCTGGATGCCACCGCACCGGTGGGCGCCGATGTGCGCAGCCTGCTGCAGCTCGACGACACGTTGTTC
>JBBRVT010000352.1:0-5029 GCA_038246615.1 Burkholderiales bacterium | reverse complement strand
CCGCGCCTGCTGCCCGACGGCGGCGCCAACATCACCGTGGTGGCCGGTGTCGATTGGGGGGGTGCCGATTACGCTGCGGCCGCCGCCAGCGGGCTGCTGACCCAGGGCGCCGGGGTCGGCCTGCGGGCGTTTGCGCCCGAGCTGTATGCGCTGGCGGCTGGCGACGGCCAACGCCAGACGGCCGCCGCCAGCTTTGCCAGCCTGGGCGGCGCCGATCAACTGCATGCCGCGCTGGCGCTGACCGATCCCGCCGGCTGGCAGGCCTCGGTGCAGGCCACCCTGCGGCTGCAACTGAAGGATCCGGCCCTGGATGTCTCGGCCGCGTTGGCGGCCTGGGCTGCCCTGTCCGCCACCGAGCGTGCCGCCCTCAGCGATGCCGTCACCGACCCGGTGCCGGCGATGCGCAAGACCCAGGCCGACCTGGCGCGCCAGCAAACCGGCCAACCCGCGCTGGCCGACAGCGCCGCGCTGGCGGCCTGGGCCGAATTGCCCGACAGCCGCCGTGCCAGCCTGCAGGCCACCGCCACCGTTCAATTGCTGACACCGCTGGTCACGGCTGAAACGCTGCGGCGCCAGGGCAGTCTGTGGCTGGCCGCGCTGGCGCCGGAGCAACAGGCGCTGCTGCTGCACGATGTGCTGTTTGAAGAGTTGCGCCTGGCCGGCCGCACCGCGGCACGCCTGCCCAGCGGGCCGGCGCGCAACGCTGCCTATCTGCCGGCCTACGACGCGCTGGCCCAGCTCTACCCCGGCACGCGTCCTGCGGGCGACATCCGGCTGGCCGCCAGCCAGATCAAGACCCAGCAAGGGGGCGACATCCGGCTGCTGGCGCCGGGCGGTGGCATCGATGCCGGCGCGCTCACCGGCAGCAACAGCAAGCGCGCCAGCGACCTGGGCGTGCTCACCACGGCCGGCGGCAACATCGAGGCCGCGGCCAAGGCCAACTTCGCGGTCAACCAGTCGCGGGTGTTCACGCTGGCCAAGGGTGACCTGTTGTTGTGGAGCAGCGACGGCAACATCGATGCCGGCAAGGGCGCACGCACTGTCAGCGGCGCGCCGCCGCCGGTCTACAGCATCGACAGCAATGGCAACGTGGTGATCGACACCTCGGGCTCGTTCTCGGGCAGCGGCATCGCGGTGCTGGATGCCGCCAGCATCCTCGACCTGTACGCGCCCAAGGGCGAGATCAGCGCCGGCGAGGCTGGCATCAAGCCGCGCGGCATCGTCTACCTGGGCACCGAAAACTTCGTCGGCCAGGTCGAAGGCAGCGGCAATGCGGTGGGCGCGCCGCCCCCACCCCCGCCGGCAGGCGCCACCGCCGCGCTGGCCAACGTGGCGCAAAGCGCCGCCGCTGCGGCCACCGCCGCCGCAGCGCCGCGCGATGACGACGACGACCGCAACCCGCGCAAGCGCCGCCGCAACCTGTTGCTCGAATTCCTGGGCTTCGGCCCGGCCGAATGAACCCACCCGCAAACACCTACCGATGACGCCCGTTCAAATCCTGCGCAACGCCCTGCTTACCCTGGCCGCCGCCGCCCTGCCGCTGGTGGCCCACGCCTGGTGGAACGAGGACTGGGGCCAGCGCACCCGCTACACCCTTGACACCAGCGACAAGGGCCAGCCGATTCCCGACGCGCTGGCCGGTGTGCCGCTGGCGATCCGGCTGCACAGCGGCAATTTCGACTTTCTCGGCAGCAAGGAAGACGGCAGTGACCTGCGCGTGCTGGCCGCCGATGACAAGACCGTGCTGCCGCACCAGCTGGAGCGCTTCGACGGCACCAATGAGCTGGCGGTGCTGTGGGTGATGCTGCCCAACCTGGCACCGGGCAGCGACAAAAACGCTGTGTTCATCTACGGCGGCAATGCCAAGGCGCCGGCCGCCACGGCGGCCACCGGGGCGGGCGATCCGGCGATCAGGCTGGCGGTGCGGTTTGACGACAAAGAGGCGCGCGGCGCCGATGCGGTGGCCGGTCTCAAGACCACCGAGCCGGTGACGCCCGAGACCAACGCGCTGCTGGCCGGCGGCGCGCGCGTTGCCGGCACGGCGCTGGTGTGGCCAGCCGCCGAGGGCCTGAAGATCGCCGCCGGCGCGCCGGCAACCCTGTCACTGTGGTTGCGCGCGGATGACGTGTCGCGCGGCACGCTGCTGGCCTGGGGCCCGGTATCGGTGGCGCTGCAGGACGGCAAGCTGGTCGCCAAGGTCGCTGCGGGTGGCCCGGCGGCCAAGGCGGGCGCAAGGGTCGACGGCCAGGCCGGCACCGTCACGCTGGCCGGCGGCAGCGTGGCGGCCGCCACCTGGACGCATGTGGCGCTGGTCTTCGAAGGCGCCAAGGCGCGCTTGCATGTCAACGGCCTGGAGGTGGCGCAAGCGGCGGTGGCCACGCCTGAGCTGGCCGGCGAGCTGCGGGTGGGCGCCAACCTGCGGGCCGCCATCGACGAGCTGCAGGTGGCTGCCACGGCGCGCAGCACGGCCTGGCTGACGCTGGTGGCCGCCTCGCAGGGCAGCGACGGCAAGCTGGTCAAGGCATTGAAGGAAAGCGCGGCCGAAGCCGCCGGCGGCGAGCCCGGCTACCTGGGCGTCCTGGTGAAGAACCTCACCGTCGATGCCTGGGTGGTGATCGTGATCCTGGGCCTGATGTTCGTGCTGGCCCTCTACGTGATGGTCACCAAGCTGCGCTACATCGTGTTGGCCGACCGCGACAACCGGCAGTTTCTCGGCCGCTTCCGCCAGGCCACCACCGATCTGCTGCAGCTTGACCAGGGCGTCCAGCACCCGCATTCATCGTTGTTCCGGCTCTACAGCGGCGGCCAGCGTGAGCTGAAGAAACGCCAGGTCGGTGAGCCCGGTGCCAAGCCGCTGTCGGGCGCGTCGCTGGATGCGGTGAAGGCCTCGGTGGATGCCGATCTGGTGCGTGAATCGCACAAGCTGAACGCGCAGCTTGTCTGGCTGACGATCGCCATCTCGGGCGGGCCTTTCCTGGGCCTGCTGGGCACCGTGGCGGGCGTGATGATCACCTTCGCGGCCATCGCCCTGGCGGGTGATGTCAACGTCAACGCCATCGCCCCGGGCATCGCCTCGGCGCTGCTGGCCACCGTGGCCGGGCTGGTGGTGGCGATCCCCGCGCTGTTTGGCTACAACTACCTGGCCACTCGCATCAAGAACATCTCGGCCGACATGCAGATCTTTGTCGACGAGTTCATCACCCGGGTAGCGGAAGAATATGGCGCGCGGTGAGATGAGCACCTCGGTGCCGTGCGCGCGCGCGGTCGGGGAGCGGGCCGAGCGCCGGGCCGCCCCAAGCCGGCCCGCATCCCCGCGGGGGATCGGCCGACGTACCCGTCGGACGAGGGGCTGACATGTCCGCTGACATCAAGGACGACCTGCAGCCGTATGACGACATCAACGTCACGCCGATGCTCGACCTGGCCTACGTGTTGCTGGTGGTGTTCATCATCCTCACCACCGCGTCGGTGCAGGGCGTGAAGGTGAATTCGCCCAGCACGCGTGCCGCCGAAAGCCTGGCGCGGCCGCAGACCCGGGCCATCACCATCACCGCCGACGGCTCGCTCTACCTCGATGCCTACCCGGTGACGATCGAGCAACTGCAGGCCCGCCTGGCCGACTACAAGGCCGCCAACCCAGCGCTGCCGGTGGTGCTGAAGGGCGATGCCGCTGCGCAGTACGACAAGGTGATGCAGGTGCTGGAAGTGGCCAAAAAGCTCGACATCACCGAGCTGGGCCTGGTCACCAAACGCAGCGCGCCCTGATTGGCAGCCCACCGACCGCAGGCCCCCACCCCATGCATATCAACACCGAAGCCAAGCCCTACGACAGCATCAACGTCACGCCGATGCTGGACCTGGCGTACGTGCTGCTGGTGGTTTTCATCCTGATGACCACCGCGTCGGTGCAGGGCATGAAGATCAGCATGCCCAAGCCCAGCAGCAAGCCCGCCACCGAGCAGCATGAGCTGAAGATCGTGCAGGTGATGCCGGGCGGTGCGTTGCTGATCAACGGCGTGCCGGTGACGCTGGCGCAGCTGGCGCAGCAGCTCACCGCGGCCAAGGCACGCGACCCCAAGATGACGGTGGCGATCAAGGGCGATGCCCGGGCGCAATATGCCTCGGTGGTGGCGGTGATCGACCTGTGCAACCAGTTGGCGGTCAACATGGCCCTGGTCACCGGCCGCATCGGTACCTGAGGGCGATCCGCGATGGCCGGACTGGCAGAAGACACCCTCGAACGCCCCGGCGCGGGCCGCCGCATCGCCTGGGTGGTGGCGGTGCTGGCCGGCCTGCTGCTGGTCGGCGCGGCGGCCTGGTGGCTGAAGAGCCAGTTGTCGGCGCCCACGGTGGCCAAGCGCCAGGTCGCCAGGATCTCGATCCTGCCCGACACGCCGCCACCGCCGCCGCCGCCGCCGCCCAGGGAAGAGCCCAAGCCCCAGCCGCGCGACGATAACAAACCGCCGCCGCCCGACCTGGCGCCCAAGGCCGCGGTGCCCGCGCCGGCCAACGAGCCGATCAAGATGGAGGGCCCGGCCGGCAGCGGCGACAGCCCGTTTGCCGCTGGCAGCGTGAACAACGACTACAGGGGCGGCAATCCCGGCGTCGTCGCATCGTCACCCGGCGCTGGCACCAGCCTGGTCGACCGCGCGCAGGAGCGCTTCTACGCGCAGTCGGCGCGCCAGTTGCTGCAGCCCGAGATCGAACGCGCGTTGCGCAGCGATGTCACTGAGCTGGTGGTGAGTTTTTCGCTGTGGGTGGACAAAGCCGGCGCCATCCAGCGGGTGGACGTGCTGCCCAGCGGCCTGGCCCAGCACGACGACGACCTGCGCAGCGCGCTGGACGACACCCGACTCAAGTTCAAGCTGCCACCGCCCCCGGCTGGCCTGACCCAGCCGATGCGTTTTCGCCTGACGGTGCGGCCGCAAGGCTGAGCCTTTCCTGCTTTCCATTGCCCTCTCCTTCGGTGAACCCCATGCGATCCACGATCCAGCGCCTGCCATCTCTCCTGCTCACCTTGCTGGCCCTG
>JBBRVT010000351.1:0-5036 GCA_038246615.1 Burkholderiales bacterium | reverse complement strand
TGCGGGCGGGCGGTCGTTCAGCAGCGCCGGCACGCCGCAGTCCAGTTGCACCCGCCACTTCGGCACGGTGATGCCCAGGGCCCAGGGCGACTGGCCGGTCACGTCGGCGAGCGCATGGTGGAACACCGCGTAGTGCTGCGGCCGCACCTCATTGCCCGCTGCCATGATGCCGCCGTTGCGCTCCTTCACTGCGCCCGGCAGGTGGCTGCCGTCGGCGTTGGTCATGTCGCGGACCATCGCATCGTGGCCAGCCAGCGTGCCGGCGGTGCCACCCACGCCGCCGCTGCCGTACTCATCGCCCAGGCCCAGGGCATGACCGAACTCGTGGTTGATGGTGCGCTGGCGCGGGCCGCCGTCGACCACGATGTCCACCCGCTGGTCGCCACGCCGGTGCGGGTGGCGCTGGTCGGCCTCGGCCTCGCCACGCGGCAGCACCTCGGTGCGCGCCACCGCATTGGTGAAGCCGTTGGCCTGCAGGTAGGTCTGCACCGCATTGGCCCGCGCGGTGGCCAGCGCCAGGTTGTCGGCTTCGGTGCCGGCAGCGCTGGTGTGGCCCACCAGCTCGATGCGCGCCGCCTGGTGGGCCACATGGCCGGGCGCGCCGTTGTAGCGCAGCACCCAGATGTCGAGCTCGTCCGTGATCGCCTGGGTGAGCGCGCTCTGGCCGATGCCGAAGCTGACCGACCGCCGCAGCAGGTCGTAGCTGTTGGGCTCCAGTGTGGGGCTGCCTACCTGCATCACCTGGTCACGCGCATTGTCGGCGGCGCCTGGCTGCACTTCGTTGTCGATGCCGAAGTCGGACGACAGGCTGCCTGCCGGTGGCAGCTTGTAGGTGCGCAGCGTCATGTGGTCGGTCGCCCGCTGGGCGCCGTCGCGCACCTGGATGTCGAGGTTGACGCTGGCGCCCAGCCAGTTCCTCTGCGGCCGGTTCAGGAAGAAGCTGTGCTGGCGGCTCCAGGTGGATTGCACCGTGGCCTCGGCCAGGTCCATCCAGGGCTGGTGCTCGGCGGCCGTCCACTGGTAGCGCGCCAGCTGGGTGGCGCGCCGCGCCGCCGGCATGGCCTGGATCTGCGCGGCGCGGGCGCGGATGGCCGGCGTGTCGGGCAGGTCGGGGTGGCGCTGCACCACGCCGGCGTTGAGTACCAGGGTGTCGTTGAAGCTGACCGCCACGCCCTGGCTGATCTGCAGCGTGCCCAGGCCGGTGCCGGGCTCGGCCAGGTACTGGGCGTCGAAGCCACCCCGGCCGGCAGCGCCGATCAGCGTGCGTGGCGTGGCGGGGTAGGGCCCGGCGGCGGCCCAGGCGTCGGCGGCGGCCAGCTTGTTGCGGCAATCGGCCAGCGGGTCGCTGGGGGCGTCGTCACCGCCCAGCCAGTCCCAGAAGCCATCACGCTGCAAGGCCTGGGGCGCGTCGGCCGGCACGGTGGCTGCGGCGCCTTGCTGCAGCACATGGGTCAGCTCGTGGGCGATCAGCTCGACGCCGGCAGCGCTGGTGGCGTCGTAGGCGCCGGCGGCGAAGTAGATGTCGCTGCCGACGGTGAAGGCCCGCGCCTGCATCTGCGCGCACAGCGCGGCGGCGTCGGCATCGGTGTGCAGCCGCACTGCCGACAGGTCGGCGCCCAGGCGCTGGCCCAGGCTGTGCTGCAGCGCGGGCGGCATGGCCTGGCCGGCGCTGCGGGCGCGTCGGGCGGCCACCTGCTGTTCCACGGCGGCGGGTGCGTCACGGGGCTGGGCCGGCGGCGGGGTGGCGGCCGAGGTCTGGGCGGTTGGGGTTTTGGCGGGAGAGTTCTGGGCGGCCGGGGTCCGGACGACGTTCGGCACCGGCGCTGCGGGCCGCGCCTGGCGGAACAGGCGCGTTGGTGCACCCGCCTGCAACGGCTGCGGCACGGCGCCGGGCTGCAGGTCTTGCACCAGCGCGCGGGCGGTCTGGTCGGCCTCTTGCTCGGCGGCATCGCGCGGCTGGCTCACCGCCAGCTTGGCCTGCAGGTAGGCCGGTGTGGCACCGGGCGCAAGGCCGTCGGCGGCCGCCGCAGGTTTCGGCTGGGCTGCGGCGCCAGGCGTGGCGGCAGGGCGGCCAGCCGGCCTGGCGCTGCGCGCCCCGGCTGGCTGTGCCTTGGCGGCGGCCGGCTTGCTGGCAGGCTTCACACCGTCCCCCGGGCATGCAGCAACTGCGACGGTGGTGTGCGGCCCAGCTTGCGGTATTCCTCCAGCAGCGATGCCACCAGGCGCTCGGCCGACAGCGCAGCGGCCGGGCCCTGCGGCCTGGCGTCGGGTTGCAGCGCCAGCGTGGCGGCGGCGTCCATCGCCGCAGCCTGCAGCACCGCATTGCGGATGTGGCCGCCGGGCAGGTCGCAGTAGCCGGCCACCAGCTGCAGCAGCGCATCACCCGGCGAGCGTGCGCCCAGATGGCTTTGCCACAGCCGCAAGCGCTCGGCCGCGCCGGGCAGCGGGAACTCGAGGATGGCGTCGAAGCGCCGGGTGAAGGCGCTGTCGATGCGGTTTCGGCTGTTGCTGGTCAGCAGCACGATGCCGGGGTGGCGCTCGATGCGGGTGAGCAGAAAGTTGGTCAGCATGTTGGCAAAGCGCTCGCCGGTGTCCTTGCCTTCGCCACGCTTGCCGAACAGCGCATCGGCCTCGTCCAGCAGCAGGATGGCGTCCAGCGCCGCTGCTTCGTCGAGCAGGCGGCCCAGGTTCTTCTCCGATTCGCCGATGTACTTGTTCATCACCGCGCTCAGGTCGACCCGGAACAGCGGCCCGCCCAGTGCGCTGGCCAGGCGGTGGGCTGCCAGGGTCTTGCCGGCGCCGCTGTCACCGCAGAACAGCGCACGCACGCCGGGCGTGGGCTCGGCCAGGCTGGCGCCCAGGCCGTTGCCCAGCCATTCACGCGTGCGGCAGCGCGCCAGCAGGGCGTCGAACTGCTGCTGCAGCGGCGCTGGCAGCACCAGGGCGCTGGCGCTGACCTCGGTGACCACCGGCTGGGCCAGCTGGCGCAGGCGCTCGCTGCCGTGCACCGCCCGCACCTGGCGCAGATGGTGCGCGCCGGGGGGCTGGCCCTGGCTGTGGGCCAGCAGCTGGATGCGCTCGGCCAGCTCCTGGATGGTGGGGCCGTCGAGCAGGGCCTGGCCGGCCAGCGCCAGCGCCAGGGCCTGGTCTGGCGGCGTGGCCGTGGCGGTGGATGTTGCGGCGGACGCGGTGGTGGATGCCGTTGTGGAAGCCAGTGCAGCCTGCCAGGCGACCAGGCGCTCGGTGGCCGACAGCGGCGGGATGTCGATCTCCAGCAGCCCCGGGCCGTCGATGGCGCCGCTGGCGCCTGTCACCAGCACCATCGGCACCGGCAAGGCAGGGTCGCCCAGGGCCTCGCGCTCACCCGGGCCCAGGTCGAGCGTGAGCACCGGCAGCCAGCCGGCGTAACGGCAGGCCGGTGCCAACGCGGGTTGGGCCAGCCAGTGCGCGGCTGCCATCTGCAGCGCCGGGCGCCGCAGCCCGTCAGCCAGCCGGGCCGCAGCGGCCAGGCCGGCAGCGCGGGCGCCCCGCAGCACCACAGTGCGCACGGCGCCGGCCTGCACCAGGGTGGCCACCTCGCCCAGGCGCTGCTGCAGTGCGGCGGGCAGCGCGGCGGCGGTGCTGCGCAGCGGCTGGGTGGCGGGCCAGGCACTGGTGTCGCCACACAGCAGGGCCCACAGCGCTGGCGCCATCTGCGCGGTGGCGGCGGGCAGCGGGCCGCTGCCATCGAGCTGCAGCACCGCCGCGCGCACCAGCCGGTGGTTGGGCCAGGCCAGCGGGCGCAGTTCGGCACCGAACAAGGTCTCGCTCAGCGCCGCCAGCAGGTGCAGCGTGGGCCGGGTGCCCTGGGCCGATTGCAGGTCGACCAGGGCCAGATTCAGCAGATGGTCGGCCTCGGTCTCGCCCACCAGGGCCAGCGCAAACCACTCGGGCAGCTGCAGTTGCAGGTCGGCCAGCAGCCGGCCCAGCGGCCCACCCAGCGGTCCACCCAGCGTGGGCGCCAGCCGGGCGAGTGCGGCGCACTGGGCGGGCCAGTCGCCGTCGGCCGTGCCCAGCAGGGTGCCCAGCGGGGCCGCGCCGCCGAGCAGGCCGAACACCGGCGCGGGTTGCGGCAGATGCTGCCTGGCAAAGCGCTGCAGGCCGGCCGCGACGAAGGCGCGGCTGATGGCGATGGCCGACAGCGGGGTGGTGGGCTGGTGCATGCTGGGCTCCGGTGCTGTTGTGCGTGCTGGCGTGCTGGCGTTTGCGTTTGCGTACGTGCTTGCGTGGTTTGGACAGGGCGACCGTTCGGGCGGGTCGTCAGCCCTGGCTGTCGGCATCACGCCCGGCGTCGAACGCCTCGTGCGGTTGCGGCGCGAGTGCGCTGCCGTAGTGCCAGCGCAGCACGCGGCCCAGCCAGGGCACCCAGCCGGGGTCGCTGTCCAGGCCCACCCGGCGCACCGCCAGGTCGGCATCGGCTAGGCGGAAGTGCACATCCACCTGGGTGGGCGTGGCCAGCACCCGTGCCAGCCTGGGCATGGTGGCGGCTTGCAGCGCCTGGCTGCCGTAGCGGGCATGCGCCGCCTGCAACAGGGCCGTGGCAGTGCTGGCGGGCCACTGCAGGGCGCTGGCCTCTGCGGGTGACTCCAACTGCGCGGCGCGGGCGGCGAAGGCCAGCCAGCGGGCATCGGGCTTGGCGCCCAGCGCGTTGACCAGGCGCAGCCACTCACGCCAGCCGGCCTGCGGCTCGTTCAAGTCCAGCAACCGGCGCTGGAACTGCGGGCCGCCCAGCACCTGGAGCAGGAAGAACAAGCCGCCGTGGTTGCTGAGGAAGTTCTGTGTGCGGGTTGGGTCATCGGTGCTGTCGGGTGACGCCGTCAGCTTGGTAGCCCTGGGCGCCGATGCCTGGGCCTGCATTGCCGCCGCAGCAGGGCCGGTCTGCAGGTGCTCGGCGCCTGCCGGCGCGGCCTCGGCATGCCGCGCCGGGCCGGTTGCAGACCCGGTGGCGCCGGCCATGTCGTCGCCCCCGGCAGCAGCGGCGGTGCCTGGTGGCTTGT
>JBBRVT010000350.1:0-5047 GCA_038246615.1 Burkholderiales bacterium | reverse complement strand
GGTTTCTTCGCGGGTCTCGCGCAGGGCGGCCTGCAGCGGGGTTTCGCCTTCGTCCAGGCCGCCTTTGGGCAAGTCCCAGTGGTCCTGGCCGGTGACATGGCAAAGCAGCAGCTCGGCGTCGTCGTTGACAACGACCACACCGCAACTGATTCGTTTGCCGAAACTGATATCCATGGGGTCCACTCGGGCGCAGGGTCTGTGTACTACAACGCACAGAGTGCCACCGGCGAATGACTTCGGTGCGAAAAAAAGCGCGCCGAACAGCACGCTTTTGCGTCGATGGGCCCTGTGCCTGCCGCTGCGGCGGCGGCAGCTGCGCCCTAGAACGGGATGTCGTCGTCCATGTCGTCGAAGCCGGTGGCCGACTTGGCTGCGGGCTTGGACACCGGCGCCGGGCGCGGTGCGGGCGCGCTGCGCGGTGCGGCGGCCGTCTCTTCGCCGCCACCACCGCCGCCACCTTCGCGGCTGCCCAGCATTTCCATGCGGTCGGCCATGACCTCGGTGGTGTACTTGTCCACCCCTTCCTTGTCGGTCCACTTGCGGGTCTTCAGGCGGCCCTCGATGTAGACCGACTTGCCCTTCTTCAGGTATTCGCCGGCCACTTCGGCCATGCGGTCGAAGAACACCACGCGGTGCCATTCGGTTTCTTCCTGGCGCTCGCCGCTGGTCTTGTCCTTCCACTGGCGGCTGGTGGCCAGTGTGATGTTGCAGATGGCTGAACCGCTGGGTGCGTAGCGCACCTCGGGGTCCTTGCCAAGATTGCCGATGAGGATGACTTTGTTGACCGAGGCCATGGGCTGCTCCAGGGGTGTGTAGGGTGGTGGGGGGGGGGGTGCGACGGGGTGAACACATTATCGCGCGGCACTCCTGGCGGCGGCGTCCACTGCACGGGTGGCCCCAAGGGTGGCCCCCCTTCGAGTGCACCTCTACTTTGGGTTGACAGGCAGTAAATACAAAGGGCGGCTGGCTTACCATGGCGGCCAATATGTCCGCTGTCCTGTCTGACCCGTCCTTGTCCCCGCCCGCGCTCGGCGGCCCGTCCGCCGCGCCGCAGCGGGTGCTGCAGGAAGTCTTCGGCTACACCGCCTTTCGCGGTGCGCAGCGCGAGATCGTCGAGCACGTGGTGGCCGGTGGCGACGCGCTGGTGTTGATGCCCACGGGCGGCGGCAAGAGCCTGTGCTACCAAGTGCCGGCCATCGCCCGCCACCGTGCCGGCCGCGGCGTGGCGGTGGTCGTGAGCCCGCTCATCGCCTTGATGCACGACCAGGTCGGCGCGCTGGAAGAGCTGGGCGTGCACGCCGCCTTCCTGAATTCCACGCTCGAAGGCGACGAGGCGCGCCAGGTCGAGCGCGAACTGATGTCGGGCCGCCTGAACCTGCTCTACGCCGCGCCCGAACGCATCCTCACGCCACGCTTCATGGCCATGCTGGAATCGCTGCACGAGCGCGGACTGCTGAGCCTGTTCGCCATCGACGAGGCGCATTGCGTCAGCCAGTGGGGCCACGACTTTCGCGAGGAATACCTGGGCCTGTCGGCGCTGCACGAACGCTTCCCCGGCGTGCCGCGCCTGGCGCTCACCGCCACCGCCGACGACCACACACGCGCCGACATCATCCAGCGCCTGGCCCTGGAACGCGCGCGGATCTTCGTGGCCAGCTTCGACCGGCCCAACATCCGCTACACCATCGTCGAGAAGGACGAGCCGAGGAAGCAGCTGCTGCGCTTCCTGCGTGACGAGCACGAGGGCGATGCCGGCATCGTCTACTGCCAGAGCCGCAAGAAGGTGGAAGAAACCGCCACCTGGCTGTCGGGCGAAGGCATCACCGCGCTGCCGTACCACGCCGGGCTGGACGCCAGCGTGCGTCGCCGCCACCAAGACCGCTTCCTGCGTGACGAAGGCGTGGTGATGGTGGCCACCATCGCCTTCGGCATGGGCATCGACAAGCCCGACGTGCGCTTCGTGGCGCACCTGGACCTGCCCAAGAACATCGAGGGCTACTACCAGGAAACCGGCCGTGCCGGCCGCGACGGCGCCGCCGCCACCGCCTGGATGGCCTACGGCCTGGCCGACGTGGTGAACCAGCGCCGCATGATCGACGAGGGCGAGGCGGCCGACGACTTCAAGCGCCTGCAGCGCGCCAAGCTCGACGCCCTGCTGGCGCTGGCCGAGGCGCACGGCTGCCGGCGTGTCAGGCTGCTGGCTTACTTCGACGAAGCAAGTGATGCGTGCGGCAATTGCGACAACTGCCTGCATCCACCGGCGGTGTGGGACGCCACCGAGCCGGCGCGCAAGGCGCTCTCCTGCATCTACCGCTTCCACCAGCAGAGCGGCTTCGGCTTCGGTGCCGGCCACCTGATCGACGTGCTGCGCGGCAAGACCACCGACAAGGTCACACAGCGCGGGCATGAGCGCCTGTCCACCTTCGGCATCGGCGCCGACGTGGCCGAGCAGCAGTGGCGCAGCGTGCTGCGCCAGCTGATCGCGCTGGGCCATGTGCGCAGCGTGGGCGAGTTCAACATCCTGGAGCTGACCGACACGGCACGCGCGGTGCTGCGCGGCGAGGTGCATGTGTTGCTGCGCGTGCCGGCCGAGGCCCCGCCGCGCAGCCGCAAGGGCAGCCGCGCCGGCAGCAACGGCAGCCGCAGCACCGCTGGCAAGCCCCCGCCGCTGCCGCTGGACGAAGCCGGCCTGGGCCGCTTCGCCGCGCTGAAGGCCTGGCGCGCCGAGGTCGCCAAGGCCCACAACCTGCCGGCCTATGTGGTGTTCCATGACGCCACGCTGGCCGAGATGGCGCGCGAGGCACCGCGCTCGCTGGACGCACTGGCCGGCATCAGCGGTGTGGGCGGCAAGAAGCTGGAAGCCTATGGCGATGATCTGCTGCGGGTGCTGCAGGCCTGAGTAGCGGCCGCAGTTGCTCGCTGCGGCAGGCGGCAGGCGAAGTTCTGCGACGATGCCGGCCATGGCGAATTTTCTTGTCGGCTGGGAACTGGGCGGTGGCCTGGGCCATGCCGGGCGGCTGAAACCGCTGGCCGCCGGCCTGGCCAAGCGCGGCCACGGCGTGACGCTGTGGTTGCGTGATCTGGTGCAGACCGACCGGCTGCTGGCCGACTTGGCACTGCCGCGGCTGCAAGCCCCGGTGTGGCTGCACCGCACGGTGGGTGTGCCCGAGCCGCAGGTTTCGCTGGCCGAGATTCTGCTGGGCTGCGGCTACCTGCACCCGCACACACTGCAGCCGTTGGTGCAGGGCTGGCTGGCTGCCCTGCGCCTGAGCAAGGCCGACGCCATGCTGGTGGATTACGCACCCAGCGCACTGTTGGCCGCGCGCATTGCCGGCGTGCCGGCGGCCAGTGTGGGCATGGGCTTCTGGCTGCCGCCGGCGGTGGTGCCGATCCCGGCTTTCCGTGATTGGCAGCCGATCGCCCACGGCCGGGTGGAGCAGGCCGAGCAGCAGGTGCTGGCCAGCATCAACGGCGTGCTGCGCCAGCACGGCGCGGCGCCGCTGCCGGCGTTGTGGCAACTGTTTGGCGGTGACCTGCCGCTGCTGTGCAGCTGGCCCGAGATCGACCATTACGGCCGGCCGCCGGGCGAGCCGGTGGACTGGCTTGGCCCCAACTTCCTGCCCGACGGCGGCCAGCCGCCACACTGGCCGGCGGGCGATGGGCCACGCGTGTTTGCCTACCTCAAGGCCGGCCACCCCGACCATGCGGCCTGCCTGCACGCGCTTGTGGCCGCCGGTTGCACGGTGCTTTGCTACCTGCCCGAGGTGACGTCGGGGCTGGCGCCGCCGGTGGTATCGCCGCGCATCCATTACGCCAGCAGCCCAGTCGACCTGGGCTTGGCCATTGCCGAGGCCGGCCTGGTGGTGTGCCACGCCGGCCAGGCCACCGTGGTGCAGGCGCTGCTGGCAGGGGTGCCGCTGCTGCTGCTGCCGATGCAGGCCGAGCAATTCTTGATGGCGCGGCAGGTGGAGCGCACCGGCGCTGCCGTCAACGCCGCGATGCGGCCGCGGCCGGCCGACTTTGACGCCATGCTGCGGCAGCTGCTGGCCCAGCCGGCCTGTCGCGCCGCCGCCGCAGCGTTTGCGCAGCGGCGTGCGGGTTTCAGCCACGCAGCGCAGGTGGCCGATCTCCTGGACAGGCTGGATGGATTGGCGCGGCGCGCCTCGGCACCAGCGGCAGCCACCCCACAGTGAACAAGGGCCACAGCGGGGCCCTTGTTCTTGAACGGGGTGGCTAAGCGCGCGCTCAGCCGGCGCGCTGTCGTCGGCGCACTGCGCCGCCCACCAGCAGCAGGCCCAGTGCCATCAGGCCGTAGGTGGCAGGCTCGGGAACGGCGGTGACGCCCAACACCAAGCCAGGTGGCAACCCGGACTTCGGGCCGATGCTGTAGGCCGAGCCGTCATAGGAACTGATGTCGAAAGGGTCGCCCGACGAGGCCTGCGAGGTTCCCGTCTGGCCTTCGAAGGTGTCATAAGCCGGAATCTCATGGACGTACGCGGGGATCAGCTGCGGGAGACACACATCGCCGCCGTAGCCGCCGCCGTAGCCGCCGCCGTAACCGTCGCCATAGCCACCTGAACAGTAGTCAACCCACTGCTCGGGCACATGGATGATCTGCGCGGGCACGGTGGTGACCGTGCCATTCAGCGCATTGCCCTTGGCAAACGAGCGAATGTCGTAGGTCAGATCCATCGACGCGCCGGCGTTGAGAACGCCCAGGTCGAGCGAGAAGGTCTTGCCGTCCACCGTGCGGCTGGGGCCGCTGCCGGAAAACAGATTGATCGACGAGTCGCTCTGCAGCTTTGTAAAGGTGGTGCCGCCAGCGTTGCTGACCAGGCTGCCCGAAGTGCTCCAGATCGCACCGAAGCCGCTGCCGGTGTCCTGCTGGATGTTGAAGCTGATGCCAGCCTCCACGAACTGACCGACGCCGAAACCGATCAGCCCGTTCTGGATGTAGCCCGGAGTGATGTGGAAGCCGAAGTTGACCCGCTGTGCAGTGGCACCGTTGTTGGCGATGCGCAGGCCGATCGAGTAGCCGCCGGTGACG
>JBBRVT010000349.1:0-5058 GCA_038246615.1 Burkholderiales bacterium | reverse complement strand
GCCGGCGCGCATCAGCACGCCGCCGTCTTGCGCCTGCAGCGGGAAGACGTGGCCGGGTTGCACCAGGTCGGTGGACTGGGCGTCCCTGGCCACGGCGGCCTGTACCGTGCGGGCGCGGTCGGCCGCGCTGATGCCGGTGGTGACGCCGGTGGCGGCCTCGATCGACACGGTGAATGCGGTGCCGTGCACCGTGCCATTGCGCGTGGCCATCGGCGGCAGTTGCAGCCGCTCGCAACGCTCCTTGGTGAGCGTCAGGCAGATCAGGCCGCGGCCATGCTTGGCCATGAAGTTGATGGTCTCGGCCGACACATGGTCGGCGGCGAGCACCAGGTCGCCTTCATTCTCGCGGTCTTCCTCGTCGACGAGGATCACCATGCGGCCGGCGGCCAGCTCGGCAACGAGTTCAGGAACAGGAGAAAGTGCCATCGCCAGATTGTAGGCGGGCAGGGCCTGCGGGCCTGTCGCCCGCAGGGCATGGGGTGCTCAGGCGCCGGCCTGGCTCGGGGGCATGGGCGCGGCAAATTCCCAGCCGCGTTCGGTCAGCATCTGGTGCGGGCCGAAGCTGGCCTTGTAGGCCATCTTGTCGCTCTCGGCGATCCAGTAGCCCAGGTACAGGTGCGGCAGCTTGAGCAGGCGGATCTGCGCGATCTGCCACATCACGCCGTAGGTGCCCAGGCTGCCCTTGAGCGCGGGGTCGTAGAAGGTGTAGACGGCCGAGATGCCGTCGTTGAGCACGTCGACGATCGACACCATGCGCAGCGTGCCGGGCGTGCTGTCGGGGCCCGGCGCGCCGTCGGGACCGGACGTGCCGTCGGCCGGCGGGTCGCGGAACTCGACCAGGCGTGAATTGACCCGGCTCTGCAGCAGGAACTGGGTGTACTGGTCGATGCTGTCGTGGTCCATGCCGCCACCGGCATGGCGCCCCGACTGGTAGCGCAGGTAGAGCTGGTAGTGCTCGGGCACGAAGCCCAGGCGCAGCACGCGGGTCTTCAGGTGGCCATGGGCCTTGGCGGCACGGCGCTGGCTGCGGGTGGGCTGGAAGCTGGCCACCGGCACCCGCAGCGGCACGCAGGCGCGGCAGCTGTCGCAGTAGGGCCGGTAGGTGAACATGCCGCTGCGCCGGAAGCCGCTGGCCACCAGGCCCGAGTAGGCGTCGGCGTTGATCAGGTGGCTGGGCGTGGCCACCTGCGAGCGCGCCATCCGGTCCGGCAGGTAGCTGCATGGATACGGCGCCGTTGCATAGAACTGCAACGACGACAGCGGTAGCTCCTTGGGATGGGTCACGCGGTACGGGGCGGCGGGGGTGTTGGGTTGGCCGGTGTGTCGGCGGATGTGTCGGCGGATGTGTCGGCGGGAATGTCGGCGGGAATGTCGGCGGGAATGTCGGCGGGCGTGTCAGTGGACGGCAGCGCACCCAGATCCAGCTGCGCCCACAGGCGTGGATGATAGGCCCAGGCCGCCGGCGGCGTGCCCCCCAGGGTGCGGGACAGGTGGGCCTCGAAATCGCTGCGTGGGATCTGCCGCGCCCCGAAGCTGGCCAGGTGCCGGGTGTGCTGCTGGCAGTCGATCAGCGTGATGCCGTGGGCGCGGCAGAAGGCCACCAACCCCGCCAGCGCGATCTTGCTGGCGTCGGTGCGGTGGGCGAACATCGACTCGCCATAGAACATGCGGCCGATGCCCACGCCGTACAGCCCGCCCACCAGCGTGCCGTCGATCCAGGTCTCGACGCTGTGTGCCCGGCCCAGCCGGTGCCAGGCGGTGTAGGCGTCGAGAATCTCGTCGACGATCCAGGTGCCGTCCTGGCCGTCGCGCGGGGTGCTGGCGCAGGCCTGCATCACCTGGCGGAAGGCGCTGTCGATGCGCAACTCGCAGCCGGGCGTGCGGATGAAGCGGCGCAGCGTCTTGCGCAGTGAATGCGACAGCTGAAACTCTGCCACCGGCAGCACCATGCGCGGGTCGGGCGCCCACCACAGCGGCGCGTCGCCCGGGCTGAACCATGGAAAGATGCCGCGCCGGTAGGCTTCTTCCAGGCGCTGCGGGGTGACGCTGGCACCGGCGGCCAGCAGCCCGGGCGCCTCGCTGCCGGCACCCAGCGCCTGCTGCGTGGGCGGCAGCGGGGTGCGGTCGTCGATCCAGGTGAGCGAGGTGCCTGCCATCAGGCCGTCATCGTAAGACTAGATCGTCACGCCGCCGTCGATCACCAGCGATTGCCCGGTCATGAAGCGGCTGGCCGGCGCGGCCAGATACACCGCAGCGCCGGCGATCTCGTCGGGCTCGCCGATGCGGCGCAGCGGCGTCTCGGCGTTGCGGGCGGCCAGCTGCTCGGGGTTGTCCCACAGCGCCTTGGCGAAGTCGGTCTTGATCAGGCCCGGGGCGATGCAGTTCACGCGGATGTTGTCGGGCCCCAGCTCGCAGGCCAGGTTGCGCGCCAGCTGCATGTCGGCGGCCTTGCTGATGCAGTAGGCGCCGATCACGGTGGACCCGCGCAGGCCGCCGATCGACGAAACGATGACGATGCTGCCGTCGCGCCGCGCCTGCATCTGCGGCGCCACCATCGTCACCAGCCAGTTGTTGGCGACGATGTTGTTCTCCAGGATCTTGCGGAACTGCTCGTCGGCGATGCCGGCCATCGGGCCGTAGTAGGGGTTGCTGGCGGCGTTGCACACCAGGGTGTCGATGCGGCCCCAGATGGCCAGGGTCTTGTCGACCAGGCCCTGCAGCGCCGCCTTGTTGCTGATGCTGGCCGCATGGGCGATGGCGGTGCCGGCGCCGTGGCGCTGGTTGATGACCGCAGCCACCTCGTCGCAGGCTTCCTGCTTGCGCGACGAGATGACGACCTTGGCGCCGTGCTCGGCCATGCGCTCGGCGATGGCGCGGCCGATGCCGCGTGACGAACCGGTGATCAGGGCCACCTGGCCTTGCAGGTTGAACAGGTTCATGGGGTCTCCTTCTTGACTGTGGAATTGGGGTTTGCCACACCGATCTTTCCAAGGGATGCGGGCAGAAGCCATTGGTACTTACGGTATAACCGACAGCGTTTTCCATACCCGTTCACCAAAATCATGGCAATCGATTTCACTGGCCGCGTCGCCATCGTCACTGGCGCAGGCGGCGGTCTGGGCCGCGCCCATGCGCTGGCCCTGGCAGCACGCGGTGCCCGGGTGCTGGTCAACGACCTGGGCGGCACCACGGCTGGAGTCGGCGGCTCGCCGACGGCGGCGCAGGCGGTGGTCGATGAGATCGTCGCCGCCGGCGGCCAGGCGCTGGCCAACGGCGCCTCGGTGACCGACCCGGCGGCGGTGGCCGCGATGGTGCAGCAGGCCGTCGATGCCTGGGGCCGGGTCGACATCCTGGTCAACAACGCCGGCATCCTGCGCGACAAGAGCTTCGCCAAGATGCCGCTCGAAGACTTCCGCGCGGTGGTCGACGTGCACCTGATGGGCGCGGTGCATTGCTGCCAGGCAGTGTGGCCGCACATGCTGGCGCAGAAGTACGGCCGCATCGTGATGACCACCTCGTCGTCCGGCCTGTTCGGCAACTTCGGCCAGGCCAACTACGGCGCCGCCAAGATGGCCCTGGTGGGGCTGATGCAGACCCTGTCGATCGAGGGCGCCAAGAGCGACATCCGCGTCAACTGCCTGGCGCCCACCGCCGCCACCCGCATGACCGAAGGCCTGCTGCCGCCGGCGGTGCTGGCGGTGCTGACGCCCGAGGCGGTGGTGCCCGCGCTGCTGTGGCTGGCCAGCACCGACGCGCCCAACCGCGCCATCGCCTGTGCCGGTGCCGGCACCTTCGAGGCCGCCCACATCACGTTGACCACCGGCCTGCACCTGGGCAGCGCGGCCGACACGCCAGAGCAACTGGCCGCCGCCTGGGCCCAGGTGAGCGACCGCAGCGGCAGCCAGGTGCCCGCCAGCGGTGCCGCGCAGGGTGGCAACGAGGTGACGCAGGCGCTGGCGGCCGGGGGCTGAGAGGCTGCCTGCCGTGCCTGCGCAGCGCCACCATCCGCCCCACTTCGCGCCGCCACTGGCTGGGTTTGGCGGCCAGCCGCCGGCCGCACCCGGCTGGTTCGTCCAGGCCCTGGCCGACGCCCCCGAGCGATTCGACATCAAGGTGCAGGGCACGCCGATCGAGACCCTGGCCTGGGGCCACGTGGGCGACCCGGGCCTGCTGCTGCTGCACGGCAACGGTGCGCATGCCGACTGGTACAGCTTCATCGCGCCGATGCTGCAGGCCGGGCGGCGGGTGGTGGCGTTCAGCTTCTCTGGCATGGGCGGCTCGGGCTGGCGCACCCAGTACAGCGTCGCGCAGTGGGCCGATGAGGCGCTGGCCGTGGCCGAGGCCACCGGCCTGTTTGCCGCAGCGGTGGCGCCGGTGGTGGCCGGCCATTCGTTCGGCGGCTTTCCGCTGATGAATCTGGCCGCGCGCCATGGCCGGCGCCTGGGCCGCGCGGTGGTGGTCGACACCCCGCTGCGCCCGCCGTCGCGCGCCGACGGCCGGCGCCACCGGTCCGAGACGTTGCGGTCCGCCAAGGTCTACGCCAGCGAGGCCGACGCATTGAAGCGCTTCCGCCTGCTGCCGCCGCAGGGCTGCGCACATCCGTGTATCGCCGACCTGATCGCGCGCCGCAGCCTGAAGCAGACCACCGGCCCCACAGGCCTGCCGGGCTGGGTGTGGCGCTTCGACCCCTTCGTGTTCCGCCATTTCACCTTCGGCCGGCCCTGGCAGGACTTGCGGGCGGCGCAGTGCCCGGTCACGCTGGTGCGCGGCGGCCGGTCGCGCTTGGTGACACCCGAGTTGCTGCAACTGGCGTTGTCGCATGCGCCCAGCGGCACGTCACTGCTGGAGGTGCCCGACGCCGACCACCACGTGATGATCGACCAGCCGTTGGCCTTTGCCGCGCTGCTGGGCGGGCTGGTGCCGACGGTCTGAAGTTGCCATGACCAGCAACCCCGGCAGCACGCTGCGCTTTGCCGAGAAGCGCGAGCTGATCCTCGACGGCGCGGCGCGGCTGTTCAACCGGCGCGGCATCAAGGCCGGCACGCTGTCGGAGGTGGC
>JBBRVT010000348.1:0-5070 GCA_038246615.1 Burkholderiales bacterium | reverse complement strand
GGGCCGCCTTGGCCGCCGCCCCCCACCTCATGGCAGCTTCACCTCGGTGTCGCGCGCGAAGGGCCACTTGCGGTTCACCTCGTCCACCAGCTGCTGCACCTTGCGCAGGCTGGCCTCCACCTCGGCGCGCAGCGCGCCCAGGTCGGTGGTGGCGCTGCGGGTGTTGCTGGCGATGCCCTGGGCCTCGGCCAGCACGCCGTCCACCCGGGTGAGGGTGGCGCGCGCGTCGCCCAACAGGGCATTGAGCTGCAGCACGGTGGCGCGCGTCTCGGGCAGCAGGCCCTGCGCGCCGAACACCTGCGCATCGGTCTTGCCGACCAGGCGGTCGAGGCTGGCGGTCAGCGCATCGGCCCGCAGCAGCAGGGCATTGCTGCGGTCCAGCGCGGTCAACAGCTTTTTCGCGTCGGCGTCGTTGCCCATCACCAGGCCCAGCGCGCCGCGCGGGCCTTTCAGCGCTTCGGTGGCGGCCTGCAGGTTGGCCAGGCTGCCGGCCAGCGCGCCGTCGGGCGCGGCCAGGGTGCTGACGCGCTGCACCAGCTCGCGCACTGCAGCCACCATCTGCGGCAGCTCTGCAGCGGCGTCGCCGGCCAGCACCTCGCGCTCGGCCATGTCGGGCAGCGGCGGGTCGGTCAGCTGGCCGCTGTAGGCGCGCAGGTTGGTGTTGCCCACCACGCCGCGCACCAGCGTGAAGATGCTGCTGCTGCGCAGCCAGTGGGCGTCCTTTTCCGGCACGTCGACCAGGATGCGGGCGTTGCCCTCGGGCGACAGCTCGATGTGGTGCACCCGGCCGATCGGAAAGCCGGAGAAGGTGAGGTCCATGCCGACGCTGACGCCCTCGGCATCGTCGGCCACCAGCACCAGGCGCTGGGTGGGCTCGAAGGCGCCGCGGGCATACAGCAGGTAGGCGATGGCGCCGCACACCAGCACCGCCATCAGAACCAGCAGGCCGGCGGCCTTTGCCTGCAGGTGGGGCACGGCGGGCAGGTCTGCGTCCGGCTGCGCGTCAGCACGTGCCTCGGGCGGTGCGTCAGGCGCGTTATCGGGCGCGTTGCCGGTCGCGTTGCCGGGCGCGTTGTTGAGGGGGACGTCGGGCGGCGGCATGGTCCCGCTCAATAGTAGTTGCCCACCAGCGCGGCGGCCTCGATCGCCAGCACCACCAGGAACAGCCGCACCAGGCCCTGCAATTCGGCACTGGCGCGCGATCGGCGGCCCGCCGGGTTCTGCAGCACCGTCACCAGCGGGATCCAGGCCACCGCCGAAGCGAGCAGGAACACCTTCAGGCCGAAGATCAGCGAGACCGACGGGCTGAACACCCGTCCGACAGTGCGGGTGTAGCGCTCGAAGCCGCCCAGGCTGAAGCCGTGGGCCGACAGGTAGGCCAGCACCAGGGTGACCACGCAGCTCAGCGCGGCCAGCAACAGCACCGCGAACAGCCCCGCCAGCAGGCGCGGCAGCACCAGCACGGCCAGCGGGTCCAGGCCCTGCCGGCGCAGTGTGTCGAACTGCCCGCGCCGGCGCAGCGTGGCCACTTCGTCGGCCATCGGCAAGGTGGCGTTGAGTGCGCCGAACAGTGCTGCGGCCAGCGGGATCAGCTCCAGCACCAGCACCCGCACCACCATCTCCAGCGCGTACTGCGACAGGCCGTAGCTCTGCGCGGTGACCAGCACGATGCGGATCACCACCAGGCTGAGCACGGCGGTGGCGATGGTGAAGCCCAGCAGCATCGGCCCGCTGGCGCGGTAGAGCGTGGCCGACAGGCCGCTGCGGTGCGCCTGCCGCCGACCGCTGGCCGACAGCGCCAGCACGCCCAGCACCGCGCCCAGGTGCACCACTTGCCACCACCCGGCCAGCCACTGCAGCACCTGGCGCAGCGCGCCGGTGCCGGGTACGGCGGGCCGGCTGGCGCTCATGCCCGGGTGCCAGCGGTCATGCTGCGCTGGCCTGGCGCACCGCATGCGCCCAATCGGCCATCAGCGCCTGGGCCCGGTCACGCGGCAGCGTGGGATGGAAGCGCCGCTCCACCTGCCACAGCGCGGCCAGCTCGTCCTGGCTCTTGTAGACGCCGGTGGCCAGGCCGGCCAGCCAGGCCGCGCCCAGCGCGGTGGTCTCGGTGACCTGGGGCCGCACCACCGGGATGCCCAGCAGGTCGGCCTGGAACTGCATCAGCAGGTTGTTGACGCAGGCGCCGCCGTCCACACGCAGCTCGGTGACGGCGGCGCCACCGCCAGCGGCGGCGTCCCGCGCCATGGCCTGCAGCAGCGCGGCGCTCTGGAAGGCGATGCTCTCCAGCGCCGCGCGGGCGATGTGGGCCACGGTGCTGCCACGGGTCAGCCCGGTGATGGTGCCGCGGGCGCTGGTGTCCCAGTAGGGCGCGCCCAGGCCGGTGAAGGCGGGCACGAACAGCACGCCGCCGGCATCGGGCACGCTCTCGGCCAGGGCCTGCACTTCACTGCTGCTCTGGATCGCCTGCAGGCCGTCGCGCAGCCACTGCACCACCGCCCCGCCGATGAACACGCTGCCCTCCAGCGCATAGGCCGGCGTGTGGTCGGCCTGGGCCGCAGCGGTGGTGATCAGGCCGTTCTGGCTGGCGCGGAACTGGCTGCCGGTGTGCATCAGCATGAAGCAGCCGGTACCGTAGGTGTTCTTGGCCAACCCGGCCTGGAAGCAGGCCTGGCCGAACAGCGCGCTCTGCTGGTCACCGGCCACGCCGGCCACCGGGACGGATGCACCCAGCAGCGCCGCGTCGGTCTCGCCGAACACATGGCTGCTGGGGTGCACCGCCGGCAGCAGGCTGTCGGGCACGTGCAGCAGCTTCAGCAGCTCGTGGTCCCACAGGTTGTGGCGGATGTCGAACAGCATGGTGCGCGCCGCGTTGCTCACGTCGGTGGCATGCACCCGGCCGCCGGTCAGCTTCCACAGCAGCCAGCTGTCGACCGTGCCGAAGGCCAGGTCGCCCTGGGCGGCGGCGATGTGCGCGCCGCTCACATGGTCGAGGATCCAGCGGATCTTGGTGGCCGAGAAGTAGGCGTCGACCACCAGGCCGGTGCTCTGGCGGATCTGCTCGGCATGGCCGTGGTCGCGCAGCTGGGCGCACAGCGGCTCGCCGCGGCGGTCTTGCCAGACGATGGCGTTGTGGATGGGCTGGCCGGTGCGGCGGTTCCACACCACCGTCGTCTCGCGCTGGTTGGTGATGCCGATGGCCTTGACCTGGGCGGCGGTGATGCCGGCCTTGGCCAGTGCCTCGCGCGCGGTGGCCAGCTGGCTCTGCCACAGCTCTTCCGGGTCGTGTTCCACCCAGCCGGGCTGGGGGTAGATCTGGCGGAATTCGCGCTGGGCCATGGCCACGATGTGGCCGTCGGCGTCGAAGACGATGCTGCGCGAGCTGGAGGTGCCCTGGTCCAGGGCGAGCAGAAAAGTCATGGCGTGTCTCCAGTGTGGTCGCCCGGTGGGCCCGGGCTGTCAGTGGCGGGTGTCGCGACGGACGCCGCGGCGGGGGTCGCCGCAGTGGTCGCGTCGGTGGTCGCGTCGATCGCCGCGTTGATCGTCGCGTCGGTGGCCACGGTGCAGCTGACGCCGGCCTCGGCCAGCAGCGTGCTGAAGACCGGCGGCGGCGCGCGGTCGGTGAACAGCTGGTCCACCTGGTCGAGCCGGCCCACTTCCACCATCGCCGGGCGGTCGAACTTGCTGTGGTCGGCGGCCAGCCACACCTGGCGGCTGGCGCGGATGATGGCCTGCGCCACCTTCACCTCGCGCAGGTCGAAGTCGCGCAGCGTGCCGTCAGCCTCGATGCCCGAGATGCCGATCAGGCCGATGTCGACCCGGAACTGGGCCATGAACTCCACCGTGCTCTCGCCGATGATGGCGCGGTCGCGGCTGCGCACCTGGCCACCCGCCACGATCAGCTCGCAGTCGGGGTTGTCGCTGAGGATGGCGGCCACGTTCAGGTTGTTGGTGATCACGCGCAGGCCGCGGTGGTGCACCAGCGCGCGGGCAATGGCCTCGGTGGTGGTGCCGATGTTCAGGATCAGGCTGCAGCCCTCGGGCACCTGCGCCGCCACCGCCTGCGCGATGCGGCGCTTGGCATCGTCGTTCAGCGCCTGGCGCTGGCGGTAGGCGATGTTCTCGGTGGTGCTGGCCGGCAGCCGCACGCCGCCGTGGAACCGTGCCAGCAGGCCGGCGTCGGACAGCAGCTTCACATCGCGCCGCACCGTCTGCAGCGTGACGCCGAAGCGCTCGGCCAGCGCCTCCACCGTGGCCGAGCCCTGGGTGCGCACGGCGTCCAGCACGCCGGCCTGGCGGGGGTTCGGAATCAGCATGTGGGGCGGCTCGGCAACGGCAGGTCTGGCGCCAAGCGTACGGGATGGCAGGCAGCGCCGGATCAGGGTAAACCGGCTTGCGACGCCGTGCAAAAATCGGCTACAAAGGAACGTAAGCGAACAATAAAGCGCTTAAACGAACATGCAATGACCCACATCGCGCGTGTCTGGTGCCCCTGACGCGCCCACAACGCGCCCGCTGCCTGCCCACCACGTGCCGAGCAACCGCCCCATGCTGATGTTTGCGCCCGTCCCGTCAACGCCCATCCCGCCAGTGCCCATTCCGTCAGCCCCCGCCGACGCCCCGCCGCCCGGCGCGCCCACCCAGGTGGACGTGCTGGTGGTGGGCGGCGGCATCAACGGCGCCGGCATCGCGCGTGATCTGGCCGGCCGCGGCCTGCGGGTGCTGCTGTGCGAGCAGGACGACCTGGCCCGCCACACCTCGTCGTCGTCGACCAAGCTGATCCACGGCGGCCTGCGTTACCTGGAGTACTACGAGTTCAGCTTGGTGAGGAAGGCGCTGGCCGAGCGTGAACTGCTGCTGAAGAGCGCGCCGCACATCATGTGGCCGCTGCGCTTCGTGATGCCGCACGACCCGTCGATGCGCCCGGTGTGGATGGTGCGCATCGGCCTGTTCCTCTACGACCACCTGGCCAAGCGCGAATGGCTGCCGGCCAGCACCACCGTCTCACTGCGCAGCCACCCCACCGGCGCGCCGCTGAAGCCGGGCTACACCCGCGGCTTCGTCTACAGC
>JBBRVT010000347.1:0-5080 GCA_038246615.1 Burkholderiales bacterium | reverse complement strand
GCTTAGGGCTCGTTGCTGTCTTTGGCGTCGTTGAAAAGCCGGCATTCACAGTTCGGCGCGAGGCCGAGGACACAGCGGTGGCACCCGAAGGCCAAAGACCCGAGCGCCTCGGTGGTGCCTGAGCGTCGGGCCGGGCGGGCGGGTTCTGCGGAAGTGAAGAAGGGAGGGCCGGCGGCCCGGACTGACATGGAGCAGGACACGCCCGCCCGGCCTGGCGCGATCGCTCAGACGCTCGAATGCCGGCTTTCAGGCCACAAGCTGAACGACAGCAACGAGCCCATGGCCGCCACGCGGGCCAGCCGCTGCGCGATCCGTGCCAGCCGTCCCCCGCTTGACACCACCCGCCCCGACCGCTGCGGCACACTGATCGATTCCACAGCAACTGCAGGAGACAGCACACCATGGGCCCCTTGACCGGATTGCGCGTCATCGAACTCGCCAGCATCGGCCCCGGCCCGCTGTGCGCCATGCTGCTGGCCGACCTGGGCGCCGAGGTCATCCGCATCGACCGCACCGAACCCAGCGGCCTCGGTGTGCCGATCGACGTGAAGTTCGAGGTCTCGGGCCGCAACCGCCGCTCGGTTGCACTCGACATCAAGCAGGCGGCCGGGCGCGATGCCGTGCTGCGCCTGATCGACCGCACCGACGTGCTGATCGAGGGCTGGCGCCCCGGCGTGGCCGAGCGCCTGGGCCTGGGGCCCGAGGTCTGCCACGCCCGCAACCCCGGCCTGGTGTTCGGCCGCATGACCGGCTTCGGCCAGACCGGGCCGCTGTCGCAGGCCGCCGGGCATGACCTGAACTACATCGCGCTCACCGGCGCACTGCACGCGATCGGCGGCAAGGACAAACCCATCCCGCCGCTGAACCTGGTGGGCGATTACGGCGGCGGCGCGCTGTACCTGGCCTTCGGCATCCTGTCGGCCGTCTTCGAGCGCAGCCGATCCGGCAGGGGCCAGGTGGTCGATGCGGCGATGGTCGACGGCGCCTCCAGCCTGATGAGCATCTTCTTCGGCATGGTGGCCAGCGGCGCCTGGAACCCCAAGGAGCGCGCGGCCAACATTCTCGACGGCGGCACGCCGTTCTACGACACCTACGCCACGGCGGATGGCCAGTGGGTGTCGATCGGCTCGCTGGAGCCCAAGTTCTTTGCCGAGATGGTGGAGCGCGTCGGGCTCGATGCGTCCTACCTCAAGCGCCAGCACGACCGCAGCTGCTGGCCGCAGATGCGTGCCGACATGGTGCGGCTGATCGGCGCCAAGACGCGGGACGAATGGAGCAAGCTGCTGGAAGGCACCGACGTGTGCTTCGCCCCGGTACTGCGCCTGGACGAGGTGGCCCACCATCCGCATGCCCAGGCCCGGCAGGCCTACATCGAGGTAGCCGGCGTGGTGCAGCCGGCGCCGGCGCCACGCTTCTCGCGCAGCCAGCCGGCCCAGCCCACACCGGCGGTGGAGCCCGGCACCCACACCGACAGCATCCTGGCCGAGGCCGGCTTCAGCGCCGACGAGATCGCGGCGCTGCGCGCCGCAGGCGCCGCCATCGGCGGCTGAAAGCACCCCATGAGCAACGAGAACCGCCCCTACCTCGAACTGCCCCCCACCCCGGCTGGCGCGCCGCCGCCCAAGACGCGCGCCGCCGCCTCGCTGATCGTGCTGCGCGACAGCCCGCGCGGGCTGGAGGTGCTGATGATCCGCCGCGCCGAGCGGCCCGGCGACCAGAACAGCGGTGCCACCGTCTTCCCCGGCGGCCTGCTGGATGTCAGCGACAAAGGCCACTACGAACGCTGCAATGGCCTGGACGATGCCGCCGCCAGCGCGCGCCTGGGGCTGCCGGCCGACGGCCTGCACTACTGGGTGGCGGCGGTGCGTGAATGCTTCGAGGAAGCCGGCCTGCTGTTCGCCACCGACGCCGACGGCAGCACCGTCGACCTGGACGCACTGCCGCAAGACGAGGTGGTGGCGCTGCGCCGCGCGCTGCATGCCAACCAGACCGGCATGGCCGAGGTGTGCGCGCGCTTCAACGTGCGACTGGCGACCGACCGGCTGGCTTACCACAGCCACTGGATCACGCCGGTGGGTCTGCCCAAGATCTTCGACACCCGCTTCTTCGTCACCGAGGCACCGGCCGGCCAGACCGCCGTGGCCGACGCCACCGAGACGGTCGACCTGTTGTGGATGACACCCGCCCAGGTGCTGGACCGCAGCAACGGCCTGCGGCTGATGAACGTCACCGAGATCACGCTCAAGCAGATCGCCACCTTCACCAAGGCGGCCGATGCGGTGGCCTGGGCGCGGGCGCAGACCACGGTGCCGCTGAACCGGCCGCGCATCGGCCAGTCGGCCAAAGGCAAGCGGCCGTTGAACCGTGGTGACTGGGCCTATGCCGAACTCGGCCGGATCGACCCCGATGGCGCCGGCACGGCCAGCGTCGAGCTGGTGCCCGGCCGCGGCGTGTGGCTGTCGCCGCGGGTGCTGCGTGTCACCGCCGACAACGGCAGCATGATGACCGGGCCAGGCACCAACGCCTACTTCGTCGGCGCACCGGGCAGCGACAGCTGGGCGCTGATCGACCCCGGCCCGGACGACGCCGCCCATGTGGCCGCGCTGCTGGCGGCCGCGCCCGGGCGCATCACCCGCATCCTCTGCACCCACACCCACAAGGACCACTCGCCCGCCGCCGCCGCCATCGCCGCCGCCACCGGCGCGCCCACCTTCGGCCGCGTGGCCGACCATGCAGAGTGGCAGGACCAGAGCTTCCAGCCCACCACCGTGCTGGCCGACGGCGACGTGCTGCATCTTGGCGAAGGGTCGGGCGAAGGGTCGGGCGACGGGTCGGGCGAAGGGTCTGCCAATAGCGTGACGCTGCGCGCCGTGCACACCCCCGGCCATGCCAGCAACCACCTGTGCTTCCTGCTGGAAGAAGAGCAGCTGCTGTTCACCGGCGACCACCTGATGCAGGGCAGCACCGTGGTGATCAACCCGCCCGACGGCGACATGGCGGTCTACATCGCCAATCTGCAACGCCTGCTCGACATTCCGCTGCAATGGCTGGCGCCCGGCCACGGCTTCCTGATCGACGAACCGCACGCGGTGGTGCAGAAGACCGTCGCCCACCGCCTGGGGCGCGAGGCCAAGGTGCTGGCCGGGCTGCAGAAGCTGGGCAGCGCGGCGCCGGTCGATGAAGCCGCGCTGCTGGCCGAGGTGTATGCCGACACGCCCAAGCCGCTGCATGCGATGGCGCTGCGCTCGCTGCGCGCCCACCTGCAGAAGCTGCAGGCCGAGGGCCGCGCCCGGCTGCATGGCCCCACCGCCTGGCAAGCGGCGGCATGAGTGGAGACTTCAGCGCCGCGCATGCGCTGCTGCAGGCCGAGGTCGATGCCCGTCGGCTGGCCGGTGTCTCCTGCGCCACGCTGCGCCATGGCGAGCTGATCGACAGCTTCTGCACCGGCCTGGCGGACATCGAGGCGGGCACGCCGCTGCGCCCCGACCACATCCACCGCGCCTTCTCCAACACCAAGCTGTTCACCACGGTGCTGGTGCTGCTGCTGGCCGATGCCGGCCACTGGTCGCTGGACGACCCGCTGAAGGCCTGGATCCCGGCCTTCGGCCGCGTGCGGGTGCTGCGCCCCGGCGCCACCACGCTGGACGACACCGTTGCGCTGGAGCGCGACATCACCATCGGCGACCTGGTCACCCACCAGGCCGGTTTCAGCCACGGTGTGTTCGACCCCGGGTCGCTGCTCTACAAGGCTTACCACGCCAGCGGCGTGCGCGGCATCGGCACCACGCTGGCCGAGCAGATGGACCTGCTGGCGCAGCTGCCGCTGGGCTTCCAGCCAGGCTCGGCCTGGGAGTACGCGCTGGGCATCGACGTGCTGGCCCGGCTGTGTGAGCTGGCCACCGGCCAGGCCTTCGGCAACGCGCTGCAGCAGCACATCCTGGGCCCGCTGGGGCTGCGCGACACCGGCTTCGTGCTGCGGCCCGAGCAGGTGCCGCGCCTGGCCGCGCTCTACAAGGGCGACCTGGCCGATCCGATGAAGCCGGGGCTGGAGCGGCTCGACAGCACGCCCTGGCCCGGCGCCTACCTGAAGCCGGTGCCGCGCCAGTCGGGCGCCGGCGGGCTGTTCTCCACCCAGGCCGACATGCTGGCGCTGCTGCGCCAGCTGATGCCTGGCCAGTCGCCGGGCGGGCCCGCGCAGCTGCTGAAGCCCGCCACGCTGGCGGCGATGTTCACCGACCGGGTGACGCCGCCGCTGTGCGTGCAGTTCCCCGACACCGGGCCGATCCCCAGCCTGGGTTTCGGCCTGGGCGGGGCGGTGGTGCGGCGCGCCTCCAGCCTGGAGCCAGCGGGCGCGGTGGGTGAGCTGCAGTGGGGCGGCCTGGCCGGCACGCACTGGTTCATCTCGCCGGCCACCGGCCTGGCCGGGGTGTTGATGTGCCAACGCCACTTCGGCTTCTGGCACCCGTTCTGGTTCGCCTACAAGCGCCAGCTGTACGCCGCCGCCGGGCATTGAAGCGGCGGCCGGCAAGCAGGCTGCGGCCGGCGCGCGCTCACTTGTCGGCGCGCCCTCACTTGTCGGCGCTCTGGAGCAGCGCCGCCACCTCGGCCTGGCGCGGGAACTTGTTGCCCAGCGCGGCCAGCGTGGACAACTCGCTGCGCGCGCTGGCCTTGTCGCCTGACTGGATCATCAGCTGGGCCAATTGCAGGCGGAAGCTGTGCGCCTCGGGCGCGGCCGCCACGGCCTGCTTCTGCACGTCGACCGCCCGCGCCAGGTTGTTCTCGGCCGCCAGCGCCAGCGCCAGCGTGTCCATCACCGCAGCCGACTTGGGCGCGGCTTGCAGCGCCTGCTCGGCCAATGCCACCGCGCCGGGCTTTTTCTGCGTGGCCAGCACATAGGCCAGGTTGTTCAGCGCCAGCACCTGGCCCGGCAGCTTGTCCAGCACCTGGCGGTACAGCGCCTCGGCCTCGGCCGGCTTGTTGCTGGCCAGGGCCTGGTCGCCCAGGTGCTGCACGAAGGCCATGTCCTGCGGGTGCTTCTTGCGCCACTCTTGCGCCATGGCGTCGGCCTCGGCGGTTTTCT
>JBBRVT010000346.1:0-5097 GCA_038246615.1 Burkholderiales bacterium | reverse complement strand
GCGCTACGCCGTCCTCGAGTCGCAGGCCGGCTTCGGTGGCACCTGGCGCACCCACCGCTACCCCGGCATCCGCAGCGACAGTGACCTGTTCACCTTCGGCTACCGCTTCAAGCCCTGGATGGGCAAGCCCATCGCCACCGCAGCCGAGATCCTGGCCTACCTGGGCGAGGTGATCGACGAGCACCACCTGGCGCAGCACATCCACTACGACCACGGCATCCAGAGCGCCAGCTGGGACAGTGCCAGCCAGCGCTGGACCGTCACCGCCACCCGCCCGGGTGCCGACGGCAGCGGTGCCGAGACGCTGCAGTTCCGCGCCCGCTTCCTGTGGATGTGCCAGGGCTACTACCGCCACAGCCAGGGCTACACGCCGCAGTGGCCGGGCATGGACCAGTTCCAGGGCCGGGTGGTGCACCCGCAGACCTGGCCCGACGGCCTGGACCTGGCAGGCCAACGTGTGGTGGTGATCGGCTCTGGTGCCACCGCCGCCACGCTGATCCCGGCGATTGCCGGGCAATGCGCCCATGTCACCATGCTGCAGCGCAGCCCCACCTTCTTCATCACCGGGCGCAATGCCAACGAGCTGGCCGACACCCTGCGCCAGCTCGAGATCCCCGACGCCTGGACGCATGAGATCGTGCGCCGCAAGGTGCTGTTCGACCAGGCCAACTTCATCCGCCGTTGCCAGGCCGAGCCCGAGGTGGTGCGCCAAGAGCTGCTGGCCGGCGTGCGCGCTGCACTCGGCCCCGGCCTGGAGGCCCAGGTGGACCAGCACTTCAACCCGCGCTACCGGCCCTGGCAGCAGCGCATCGCCTTCGTGCCCGATGCCGACCTGTTCAAGGCGGTGCGCAGCGGCCAGGCCAGCGTGGTCACCGACCAGATCGAGACCTTCACGCCGCATGGCATCCAGCTGCAATCGGGCGCCGAGCTGGAGGCCGACGTGGTCGTCACCGCCACCGGCTTCCACCTCAATGTGCTGGGCGACATCGCCTTCAGCATCGATGGCCAGCCGCTGGACTTTGCCCAGAGCGTGGCCTGGAATGGCGCCTTGTTCACCGGCGTGCCCAACCTGGCCTGGGTGTTCGGCTACCTGCGCGCCAGCTGGACACTGCGCAGCGACATGATGGGCGACCTGGTTTGCCGGCTGTTGCAGCACATGGACGCCCGCGGCGCGTCGGTGGTGGTGCCCGCCCTGCGCCCGCAGGACGCCGACATGCCCCTCCTGCCCTGGATCACGCCGGACAACTTCAGCGCCGGTTATGTGCAGCGCGGCGTGCATCGGCTACCGCAACAGGGCGACCGCCAGCCCTGGGTGCATGGGCAGGACTACGCAGCCGAACGGCAAAGCCTGCCGGCCGCCGATCTCGACGACGGCAGCCTGGTCTACCGCTGAAGCGGCCGCGGCCGACACAGCCAGAGCAACCAGCACGGGCCCTGGACAGCCCCAATAGACAGCCGGCGGCACCTGCTTAAAGTGCCCGACACGCCAACCCACAGTGCCCTGCCAGGGCCGGAGACATGTCCATGCCACGCCCGTTCGACACCAGCCCCGTTCATCTGCACCGCCGCCGCCAGCTGCTGCTGGCCGCCGGGGCCAGCCTGGTACCGGCCCTGGCACCGGGCCTGGCCATGGCCCAGACGGCTCCGCTCTGGCCGACCCGGCCGGTGCGCATCCTCACGCCGTTCACTGCCGGCGGCGCCACCGACGTGATCGCCCGCAGCTTGTCGGCCATCATGTCGGCCACGCACAAGCAGCCGTTCAACGTCGACCCCAAACCAGGCGCCGACGGTGCGCTGGCTGCACAAGAGCTGCTGCGCTCACCGGCAGACGGCCACACGCTGTTCCTGGCCACTGCATCGGCATTGAGCTACGTGCCGAACGTGCGCAAGAACGCCGGCTATGACGCGCTGAAAGACTTCACGCCGCTGACGCAGTTCATGACCTTCAGCTTCTACCTGATGGTGCACCAGAGCCTGCCGGGCAAGACCCTGGCCGAGGTGCTGGCCCATGTCAAGGCCAACCCCGGCAAGTACAGCTACGCCTCGGGCAATTCAACCGCGCTGCTGGCCGCTGCGCAGTTGGCCACCACCGCCGGGGTCGACCTGATCCACGCGCCGTACAAGGGCGAATCACAGGCGGTGGTCGACATGATCGGCGGCCGGGTGCACATGATGTGGACCTCACCCGCCGTGATGCCGGCGCTTCTGAAGGACAACCTGTTCCGCCCGGTGGCGGTGCTGCTGCCCGAGCGCAGCAGCCTGATGCCCGATGTGCCCACCATTGCCGAGTCCGGCATGCCCCTGGTCAACGTGGTGCCCTGGGGCGGCTTCGTGGTTTCGGCCAGCACGCCCAAGGACCTGGCGGCGGCCGCAGGCAAGGCGCTGCGCGAGGCCATCGCCCACCCCGACCTGCGCGGCCCGGCCGACAAGGCCGGCCTGGTGCTGCGGCCAGGCAGCGGCGAGGTGTTTGCCAAGCTGATCGGCGAGCAGCTGGTGGCCTATGGCGCGGCCGTCAAGCTGGCCAAGATTCCGCAGGAAAGCTAGAACAGCGGGCGGGGCACAGGGTCGCCGCCCGCACGGTCTCCGGGTGCAAGGTCGCCGGGCGCCCCGCAGCGCGGTCAGTGCACCGCCCGGTCCTTGCCCTCCCAGTACGGCGCCCGCAGGATGCGTTTCAGCAGCTTGCCGCTCGGGTTGCGCGGCAGCACCTCGACGAAGTCGATGCTCTTCGGGCACTTGTAGTGCGCCAGGCGCTCGCGCATCCAGTCGATGATGTCGCGCTCGGTGGCGGTGGTACCGGGCCGGCGCACCACGCAGGCCTTCACGCTCTCGCCCCACTTCTCGTCGGGCACGCCGATCACTGCGCCGTCGGCCACGTCGGGGTGCTGCATCAGCAGGTTCTCGATCTCGGCCGGGTAGATGTTCTCGCCGCCGCTGATGATCATGTCCTTGATGCGGTCGTTGATGTAGACGTAGCCGTCCTGCAGGTAGCCGCCATCGCCGCTGCGAAACCACCCGCCGTTGGCATTGCGGCCCTCCGGGAAGGCGGCCGCCGTGGCCTCGGGGTTGCGCCAGTAACCGACCATGTTGCCGGGGGACTCGATCAGCACCTCGCCGGTCTGGCCGTCGGGCAGGTCTTGCAGCGTCCCCGGGTCGACCACCCGCACGCGCGCGCCGGGCACCGGCCGGCCGGCCGAGCGCAACAGCCTGGCCTTCGGGCCGCTGGCGGCATGGTCTTCGGGCAGCAGGAAGGTGGCCGACCCGGAGATCTCGGTCAGGCCGTAGACCTGCATGAAGCTGCAGCCGAAGGTGGCCATCGCGTCGGTCAGCACCCGGTCGCTGATCGGCGACCCGCCGTAGGACATCAGCTGCAGCGTGCGGAAGTCGCCCTCCTTCACCTTGGGCGACTGCAGCATGAACAGGATCATCGCCGGCACCACGAAGGTGTGGGTGATGCCGTGCCGGCCGATGGCGTCGATGAAGCCTGCCGGGTCGAAGTCGGGGTAACTGGCGCCGGTGGCGCCGGCATACAGCGGAAACAGCCCCATGTTGGCACCGGCGATGTGGAAGCTGGGCAGCGCATTGCCGACCACCGCATCGGCGGTCACGTTCCACACCCCCGTGCCGAGCTGGCAGTTGAAGATCAGCCCGGCATGCGACAGCACCACGCCCTTGGGCAGGCCGGTGGTGCCGCTGGAATACAGCTGCAGCAGCGGGTCGTCCGGCTTGGCATCGACCGCCTGGAAGACATCGGACGCGCCGGCGTACCAGTCGTGGAAGCCGGGGTGGCCGTCCTGCGCGCCGTCGGTCACCACCACCTGCTGCAGCGTGGGCATGGCGGTGCGGTCCACCAGCGGCAGGAAGCCGCGGTCGGCCAGCATCAGCCGGGCGCCACCGTGGTCGACGATGTGCTGCACCTCGCCGGGCGCCAGCCGCCAGTTCACCGGCATGCACACCGCCCCCAGCTTGGCGGCGGCCAGCGTCAGCAGCGTGCATTCGACATGGAACCTGGTCAGCGCCGCCACCCGGTCGCCGGCCACCACACCCAGCGCGGCCAGTGCGTTGGCAATGCGGTTGGTGTCGCGGTCGACGTCGGCAAAGGTCCAGCGCCGGTCACCGCAGCGGTAGGCCAGGCCGTCGGGCCGGGCCTGGGCCCGCTGCCGCACGATGTCATTGAAGGTCATTTCAGACATGGGCAGTCTCCTGCAGGGTGTCGATGTTTCAGGCGGTGGAGCCGGCGCGCGGCAGCAGGCCCAGCTCGGCCAGCAAGGCGTCGCCGTGCTCGCCCAGGTTGGGCGCGTCGGCCGGCTCGGGCAACTGGCAGCCGCCGAAGCGCACCGGCTGGCGCACCGCCAGGTAGGCGCCCTCGGTCGGGTGCTGGCGCTGCTGGAACAGGCCCACCGCCTGCAGGTGCGGGTCGGCCGGCAGGTCGCCCACGGTCTGCACCGGCATGGCCGGCACTTCGATGCGCTGGAACAGCGCCAGCCAGTGGGCGGTGTCGTGGCCCGGCAGGATGGTGGCCATCTCGCGGTACATCTCGGCCATGTTCAGGCGCCGCAGGTCCTTGTCGGCCAGCGTGGGCCGCTGGAACACGTCGGGCCGGCCGACGGCGTCGAAGAAGCGCTGCCAGCGTGCGTCCAGGTAGGGCGCCACCGAGAGCCAGCCGTCGGCAGTGCGCATCGGCTGGCGGTCGGGGTCGAGCTGGCGTGCATAACCCCAGGCGCCAGTGGGCGGCAGCAGGGTCTGGTTGCACAGGTGCTCCACGCTGTTGAAGCTGGCCAGCGCCTCGAACATCGGCACCTCGACGAACTGCCCGGCCCCCGTGCGCTGGCGGTGCAGCAGCGCGGCCAGCACCGCATAGGTGGCGTGCAGGCCCGACACCTTGTCGGCAAACAACATCGGCAGGTAGCGCGGCGCCGGGTTGCCGTCCACCCGCGGCAGCAGGGCCGCCGCGCCGGTGCCGGCCTGGATCACGTCGTCGTAGGCCTGCAGCCCGGCATACGGCCCCTCCAGCCCGAAGCCGGTGCAGTGCACGTAGACGATGTCGGGCCGCAGCGCACGCACTGCCTCATAGCCCAGGCCCAGGCGATGCACCGCGTC
>JBBRVT010000345.1:0-5100 GCA_038246615.1 Burkholderiales bacterium | reverse complement strand
TGGGCAGGGCGCCTTCGTTCATGCCGAGGCAGCGTGCACCCGCCCGTCCACGAACACCCTCAATTCCCCCGCCTCCATCGCCACCCAGGGCTCGCCGGTGGTCAGCGGCTGGGTGGCCACCAGCGCCACCCGGTCGCCCGGCGTGGTCAGCGGGCCGAAGTCGACGCTCAAGTCGTCATCGGCCAGCCGGGCAGCACCGAACGGATGGGCGCGCTCCAGCCAGTGCAGCTGGGTGCTGCAGTGCGCCCACAGCGCCTGGCCGTTGCTCAGCAGCATGTTGAAGCTGCCGTGCGCCGCCGGCTGCGGCAGCAGCTCGGCCAGGGTGCGCGTCAGCTCGTCGACGGTCGGCACACTGGCATGCGCCTTGGCCAGCTCCTGCATCAGCCAGCAGAAGGCCAGCTCGCTGTCGGTGTCGCCCACCGGGCGGAAGCTGCCGTGCAGGCGCGGGCGGAAGCCCTTCAGGTCGCCGTTGTGCGCCATCACCCAGTAGCGGCCCCACAACTCGCGCATGAAGGGGTGGGTGTTCTGCAGCGCCACCCGGCCCTGCGTGGCCTTGCGGATGTGGGCGATGACGTTGCCGCTGCGGATGGGGTAGCGCTTGACCAGCTCGGCCACCGGCGACTGGCGCGCGCTGTGGTGGTCGACGAACAGGTGCAGCCCGGGGTCTTCGAAGAAGGCGATGCCGAAGCCGTCCTTGTGTTCGTCGGCCCGCGTGGCCAGGCCGGCAAAGGAGAACATCACGTCGGTCGGCGTGTTGGCGTTCATGCCCAGCAGCTGGCACATCGGTCAGCCTCGGCGCCGTGTCACCGGATCGGCAGAAGCAGGCGGCTGATGCCGCGCAGCGACACCAGGTTGACCGGGTTGCCGGTCTCCTCCAGCACGCCGGCCATGCGCCGCAGGATGCGCGGGCTGCGGTTGGCGCGCCAGATCAGCAGGTCGGCCAGCCAGGGGTGGTCGTTGACCTTGTTGGCCCGCTCGTAGAGGTCGAAGCGCGGCTTCAGCGCGGCCAGCGTGGCTTCGTAGCGGGCGCGGATGGACGCATCGGGCTCGGCGCCGTGGCGGCCGGCCAGCAGCGCCTCGGCCGCGAGGATGCCGGTCTCCATCGCCTTGCCGATGCCCTCGCCGGTCAAGGCATAGGTGCTGCCTGCGGCCTCGCCGGTGGCCAGCATGCCGGGCCGGCTGAATCGCGCGCCCTCGAGCGAAAAGCGCAGCGGCGCGCCCTTGAAGTCGCCCAGTGGCGTGCCATGGGCCATCAGCTCGCCGGCCGGCGCGTGGATGCGGGTGAAGGCCGCCATCAGCTCGCGCAGGTTCACGTCTGCCATCGTGGCGCGGCCGCGCACCTGCCGGCCATGGCTGTACGCCAGGCCCACGCCGATGTTGAACACGCCGCCGGGGCAGGGGAAGATCCAGCCATAGCCCGTGCGCAGCTGCTTGTGCCAGACCACTTCCAGCGCCTTCACCCGCCCCACCAGCGCGGGGTGGTGCACGTAGCCGCGCAGTGCCACGCCGCTGGGCGTATGGCGGGTGCACAGGCCGGCAGCCATCAGCGCACGCGGCACCGCGCCGGTGGCCAGCACCACCCAGCGGGCACGCACCTCGCAGGTGCCGGCGCCGGGTGACTGCAGCCGCGCGCCCACCACCGGGGCGGCGTCGCCGGTGCCGTCGATCAGCGGCGCCTCGAAGCGCCAGGGCGCGAAGAACAGCGCACCGGCGCGCTCGGCGGCACGCTTGAGGATGTCGTCGAGCTGCCGGCGTGGCAGCACCGCCAGCCGGCCGGGCACGTCGACCCGGCCACCGCGGCCGCCGATGCAACCCACGTGCGCTGCCGCCTGGGCCTGCGCCATCACCTCGGCCAGCACGCCCAGGCGCTGCAGCGCATGGTGGGCGTCGGGGATCAACCCGTCGCCGCAGACCTTGTCGCGCGGAAAGCCGTGCTGGTCGACCAGCACCACCTGCAGGCCCTGGCGCGCCAGCCACTGCGCGCAGGCACTGCCGGCGGGGCCGGCGCCGACCACCAGCACGTCACAGGTGGGCGGGGGCGTGGCGGGCGGGGTCATCACGGGTGCTTTGCAGGAACCATGCCGATTGTAGGCAGCCCGGTGTGGCTTGACTGGCGTCAAAGCCAGGCCGGGCGGCGGGTGCCACCATGGTTGCAGGCGCCAACGATGCAGCCCAGGAGATCCACCATGCACCCCAGCCTCACGCCGACCGTCCGCGCGCAATTGCAGCAGCAGTTGCTGGCCCGCAGGGACGCGCTGGAGGTCCAGCGCCAAGCCCATCTGACGGGCCAGAGCCGCGCCGACCACGCACGCGAGGTGCTGTTGCAGGACGGCGACGACGCCACCCAGCGCGATGCAGAACGCACCATCGACTTCGACCGCACCGACCGCGACGTGGTGGCACTGGCCGAGATCGATCTGGCCCTGCAGCGCCTGGGCGCCAGCAGCTACGGGTTGTGCTGCGATTGCGGCGCGGCCATCCCGCTGGCGCGGCTGCAACTGGCACCGCAGGCGCAGCGCTGCGTGGCCTGCGCAGCGCTGCTGGAACGCGGCAGCAGCAGGCCCGCCACACTGTGACGGGCCATGCCGCCAGCAGCCCCGCACCCGACCCAGCCGACCGTCCGTCCGTCCGTCCGTCCGTCTGCTCACCCACCCAACCGCTCACCCACTCATCCACCCAAACCCGGAGCCCTTCCATGGCCCTTTTCCACGCCGTTGTCCGCATCGACCACCACAGCGCCCAGGTGCTGCAGTTCGACGCTGAGCAAGTGCAGGGCCTGGCGCTGAAGGCGCACAGCCACCCGACCAAACAGCATGGCAGCGCGGTGCGCACCGAGCATGGGTTCTTCGGCCAGGTGTGCGACGCGCTGGCAGGCATCAGCGAGGTGCTGGTGGCGGGTTTGCACACCGCGCAGGCGGACTTCAGGCACTACGTCGAGAAGCACCGCCCGGCCCTGGCCGCGCACATCGCGGCTTACGAAACCGTGGACCATCCCAGCGACAACCAGCTGGTGGCGCTGGCGCGGGCCTTCTTCCTGAAGCACGACCGCATGGCTGGCCTGCCCGCGCCGACCTGAAGCACACAACAGTCGGCAAGCCTCGGCTGGCTGCTGCGCCGGAGAGTCCCGGCGCGGCAGTTCCGGTACGCAGCGGCTTCACGCGCAGGCCGGGCATTCACGCAGGTGGCGAGGTCATTGCCCACACCAGTGCACGGCGCGCCCAGGTTCAGGCTGCGGCCTTCACCTTCAGCCGCCAGGCATGCAGCAGCGGCTCGGTGTAGCCACTGGGCTGCGCCTGGCCCTTGAATACCAGGTCGCTGGCAGCCTGGAAGGCGGCTGATTCCTTCAGCCGGCCGGCCATGTTGGTGTAGGCGGCGTCACCGGCGTTCTGCTTGTCCACCACCCGGGCCATGCGCTTGAGGGTGGCGCGCACCGACTTCCCCCAGCGCGAAATGCACAATACCGAGCGAGACGGCGTGGGGGGCAGGTGTCCAGGATTTTTGACAACATTGAGCAAGACCTGCTGGGCGCCCTGCGCGCCACGTTGGCTGTGTCGAAGCGTGCAGACTTTTGCGTCGGCTACCTGAATCTGCGCGGCTGGCAGGCGGTAGATGACTTGGTGCAGCCATGGTCAGTGGCCGACGGCCAAGTCTGCCGCGTGCTGGTGGGCATGCAGCGCCCGCCCTATGACGAGATCCGGGCCCTGTACCGGGCAGGCGCAGGCGCTGACGGGCTGGACAACAGCGCGGCGTTGCGCCTAAAAACTCAGTTTGCCGCGCACCTGCGCGAGCAGATCACACTGGGCATCCCCACCGGCAAAGACGAGGCAGCGCTGCGCATCCTGGCCCGCCAACTGCGCGCCGGCCAGGTCTGCATCAAGCTGTTTCTGCCCTACCCGCTGCACGCCAAGCTGTATTTGCTGTTTCGGGACGATGTCAACAACCCCATCACCGGCTTTGTTGGCAGCAGCAACCTCACGCTGCAAGGCCTGGCCCGGCAAGGCGAGCTGAACGTCGATGTGCTGGACCACCACGCCACACAGCGGCTGTCAACCTGGTTCGACAACCGTTGGTTTGACCGCTGGGCGCTGGATGTCTCGGCCGACTTGGCCGAGCTGATCGAGGCCAGCTGGGCGCGCGAGGCTGCAATCCCGCCCTTCCACATCTACCTCAACATCGCCCACCACTTGAGCACCGAGGCGCGTGCCGGCTTGAGCCAGTTCCGCCAGCCGGCACGCTTCGAGGCTGACCTGTTCGAGTTCCAGAAAAGCGCCGTCAAGATCGCCGCCCGCCACCTGCAGCGCCGCGGCGGCGTGATGATCGGCGACGTGGTGGGCCTCGGGAAAAACATCATGGAGACCGCGCTGGCCAGCATGTTTGAAGACGACATGGGCTATGAAACCCTCATCATCTGCCCCAAGAACCTGGAGCCGATGTGGGAGCGCTACCGGACTGAATACGGGCTGCGAGGCACGGTGATGCCGATCAGCCAGGTCATCAAGCGCTTGCCCGACATCAAGCGTTACCGGCTGGTGCTGATTGACGAGAGCCATAACCTGCGCAACCGTGAAGGCCGGCGCTACAAGGCAATTGCCGACTACATCCGCAGCTGCGATGCGCGGGTGATCCTGCTCACCGCCACACCGTACAACAAGACCAAGACCGACCTGTCCATCCAGTTGCGGCTGTTCATCGACGAAAAGGCCAACATCGGCCTGCGGCCGGAGCACTTTATGCGGCGCGAAGGCATCGGCGAGGCCGAGTTCGAGCGCAAGTACCAGTGCAAGGTCAATTCGATCCTGGCAATCGAAAAGAGTGATGAGTTCGACGACTGGCGCGAGCTGATCCGGCTGTACATGGTGCGCCGCACGCGCAGCTTCATCGTGCAGCACTACACCCAGGCCGACGAGCGCGGCCGGCGCTTCTTGCCGGGCAAAGATGGCAGCCGCAATTACTTTCCGGTGCGCAAACCACTGACTTTGAAGTTTGCGGTGGACGAGGCCGATGCCCAGGACCGCTACGCCCGGCTGTATTCAGGTGCCGTGGTGGACCAGATCAACGCCCTGCATGTGCCGCGCTACGGCCTGGGCCTGTACGTTGACC